>CAZMQE010000070.1:2319-12534 GCA_964568115.1 uncultured Anaerolinea sp. | reverse complement strand
TCCCTGAAACGCGACATGATAGTTACTGCCAGTGCTTGAGCTGTTTTCGAAGTTATCGAAATAGATGCCATCTCCACCGCAGGTATTTACAACATCACAAAAAGCGCGACTCAATTGCAAAACATTGCCCTGTTCCTGGAACACAACCAGTCCTGCCGCCTGAAAATTGCTTGTTGGTGCAAAGTGCAGGGCGGTGCTAATTTCAAAATCTCCTGACGGCGCATCTCGTAACAGAATATTCAAGGGCAGGTAAGGACCATCGAAGCTGGCATCCGATGCCAGGATTTGTAATGATCCGTCCACTGCGGATAAGCTCCATTTGGTTGGGTCCTCTTCCAGCCAGGTCCATCCATCAGCCAGTTGACCAGCAAACTCGTCCCGGAAAGCTACGGCTGAGGAAGATGGTTCAGTTGGTGGCAGGGAAGTTAGTATTGGTGCGGGTGAATCTATGATGGGCGCGCTGGCTTTAGTGGTGATGCTGGTCGCGCTCGGCGACCGTGGTGATTGCGCAGCAGATCGATTTATCCCGATGAATATCACGATTGCGCTTAGCGCTATGACGCCAAGTGCAATCATTCCAGCTGCAATGAATATCCAGACGGGAAAGCGGCGTGGCTGCAGGTCTTTAGAGATTTTTATTTCTGGTTTAAGTTGCGTTTCAAAATTTTGGGATGAACCGGATTGAAAACTTTGGCTTGATGTGAGTGAGCCTTTCGCGATTGATTCGTCAAACGTACTATTGCCGGGTATCGCTTGTTGAATTGCTTGGACGAAATCTTCTGCGTTTTGATAGCGGTCATCGGCATTCTTTGCCAGGGCTTTCAATAAAACCAATTCGACGGGCTCGGGTAAATTAGGGTTTAGTTTGCGCGCAGACGGGAGTGGGTCCTGAATATGCTTGAACACGACCGCAACGGGAGTCTCAGCCGTAAAAGGTACACGCCCAGTGACCATTTCATAAAGAATGACGCCAAGCGAATAAATATCGCTGCGATGGTCGATGTTTGAACCTGCACCTTGTTCGGGTGACATGTAGGCGGGCGTGCCCATAACTGCCCCTGACGAGGTGATCTTGGTGGCGGACTCTGCCATCCGTGCCAGACCAAAGTCAGTCAGCAGACAATTGCCACGTTCATCGATCAACACATTGCTGGGTTTAATGTCGCGATGGATCATGCCGCGCGCATGGGCGTAACCCAACGCGTCACCGAGCTGTGTCATGATGCGGCGCACTTCGACTAAAGAGAGTTTTCGTTTTTGGATGAGTTCTGCCAGTGTGCCGCTGTTGACGAAAGGCATGACAATGTATGGATACCCGTCTGCTTCGCCATAATCGAACACAGGCAGAATATGCGGATGTTGAAGTTGAGCCAGCAATTTTGCTTCACGCTGAAAGCGGTTGACAAACTCCTCGGAGCTTGACATGTGGCGTGGCAGAACCTTGACCGCAACATGTCTTTCCATGGAGGCTTGATACGCCTTGTAAACAGCCGCCATACCGCCTTCCCCCAGCGGCGCTACGATTTGATAATGCCCAAATTGCTTACCAGTCAGATCTTCCATCTTATTACCTTTAATACTTGGCTTTAGAGTGAAAAGATTATCTAGATTATTGCTCTATGTATATTTGATTATAAGACTATCGTCTGCAAGATAGATTTTCGTTTCATAACGAAACGAGAAGAAGCTGTTTTTCGTTGGCTGGGTACGGCGTCGGTTAGTGCGAGGCGGTAATTTATTTTCCCCACCGCGGTTGATAATCGCAGTAGCTGTTATCAGTTAATTGACGCACATCCGTCCCATCCACGCGCATGATGAAGATTTCACAAGATTCAGGGTTGGATTTTGAATCGGCGGTGTAGGCAGTGAAGGCAACCCACATGCCATCTGGGGAGAGGCTGGCGCCTTGTGAGTTGTTGCCTTGCGTGACCTGGCGCAGATCACTGCCATCTGTGTTCATCAGAAATACATCGTGCAAGTAAGGCTCGCCTTGATCGAAAGAGATCAGATTGTTAGACCAGTCGCTGCGTCCGCGCGAGTCGATCGTATCGTTGACGAGTTGGGGCTCGTCGCCGTTGAAGTCCATGATGTAGAACTGGTTGTTCTCCGCTTTTCCCAACGCAAATAGGATTTGTGTGCCATCCGGTGACCAGGTTGCGTCGTGGACGTCCTTGCCGTTTGACTTGTAAAATTCGCGCGGGCCGCTGCCATCTCGATTCATGATCCAGAGCGAAATGTTTCCATTGCCAGAATGATAATGGAAAACAATGTATTTATTGTCGGGGGATATTTCAGGTGAGCCAACGTTTTTTTGGAGATCGGTCAACTGAACAGAGCTGCCGGTGTTGATGTTCAATTCGTAGATCTCTGAGTATTTTCCATTACTGATGACGTATACAGCTTTTTGTCCGTCTGGCGATAGGTTGGCGTTGAAGGATGCGTATTGGGAGTCGGTGAGTTGTTGCCAGCCTGAACCATCTGCGTTCATAACGCAAATTTCATTGCCCTTAATATTACAAGTGTATACGATCTTTCCGGTCGGTTCGGGGTAGTTGACCACAGCCTCGGTTTCGGTCGGGGTGATAGTGATCTCGCTTATAGGGATAGCTGGTGTGTTGGTGGGATCATCGGGGATGTTTATATTTGAGAGCATGCGCGCCGCAATAGCGATACCGCCAAGACATAACAACCCGATCAAAACCAGCGCGGCGGGCAGGGCGATTTTTTTTAGATCAAGCTTGATGGGTGGCTTGAATGGTCTCCGCGCCTCCACGTTGATCTTGATGTTTACGGCAGTAACGCCAAGATGATCTTTTAGCGCGCTGGCAAGTGTATCCAAGCCCTTGCTGAAATTGCGGCGCAGGTCCACGCGCTGATGACTGGAGAGGCGCAGGGGAATGGAGTCGTTTTCGTCACCGCGAATGTGTACAGGAAAAATGCGCTTGTCGTTCTCTTCAGTGAAGCTGATCTCGCGGCGTACCCATTGTGAATTATTTGAATCGGGCGAGAGTAATACGATAATCCCTGCTGCACTGCGAATAGATTTTTCGATCTCGCGCTCCCAGGCTGGTGAGCCAGGCACGAGATTTTCTGTATCCACCCATACATTCACGCCGCGCTCGCGCAACCCGGCAACAACTTTTTGTTGTAGGGCGGTATCTGCACGACTGTAGCTGATGAAGAAGAACGGACCAGAGGGCATACTCATAAATGACTCGCTTTGTGTGCTGGAATAGGGTGGATTATAGGATAAAAGCCTCAATAGGTAAACAAGAAATTGATGCATCTAGACGAGTGACTTTTATCACTGTGTTGCGAGAATTGGTTTGTATATAATCATTTTGTTTAACACCAGCCCCGTCTCGATACTTGCACCTGGCGCAAATATAGTTGAGGTTGATTTGCTTAGGTTAACAGCCAGGCAGAAACCATCGGGACGTACATAGTAAATGGAGATAGCAATGGCAAAAGTAGATGATCTTGTAAAGTCTTTTCTTGCAAAAAAGCGAATTGCGATCGTGGGTGTATCTGACAAACGTGAGACCGGTTGTAATCTGGCTTACAAGAAATTTAAGGAAAATGGTTATCAAGTCTATGCGGTGAATCCGCGCATTTCTGTATATGCTGGTGAACCCTGTTATGCAGATTTGAAATCCATCCCTGATAAGCCAGAGGCGGTCTTTATCCTTGCCAATCCAAAGGTAACCGAGCAGATCGTTGGTCAATGTGTGGAACTGGGCATCAAGCATGTTTGGATGCACTGCATGATGGGCACGAAACCTGGTTTGGCGGCAAGTATGACCAGTGTCTCGCCGTCTGCGGTGGAAATGTGCAGAGCCAATGGGATCGAGGTGATTCCGGGTTCATGCCCGAATCAGTTTATAAAACCAGATTTTGGTCACGCCATAATGAAGGGCATGTGGCGAACCTTTGGTTTCATGAACATGAATTAGACAGAAGAGAGTCCCGGCTTTTGACGGGACTCTCTTTCAGCAGACGGGGATATGGATTTGCGCTTCGCACTACGGGACGGCTGATTCTATTTACTGAAGCTGATACCTGCCGAACGCAGCTCCTCAAGCATGTCCTCATCAACACCGTGGAGACGCATATCCAACAGGTTTTGAATACTCAGATGTTCGCCATATTTCTGGCGCATTTCACGGATGAAACGTGGGGTGACATGGTGAATGTTCAGTTCAACCAGTTCGTCAATGGGCAGGTCGGTAAAGCCCAGTTCTCGAATTTCACGGACGAAGCGTGGCGTGACGTTGTGAATGCGCAATTCCACGATCTCATCAATATTGTATTTGTCCAGGCTCAAACCAGCTTCTTTCATTTCAGCAAGATAGCGCGCCGTTACTTTATGAATGCCCAACTCGACGACGCTATCAACTTCAAGATCGGTAAATCCAAATTCATTCAACGCTTTCAGGAACTCAGGCGAAATCTTGTGGATACTTAATTCGACGATCTCGTCAATGTCTATATTTTTGAAGCCAAGCGCATGCATCTCGGCAATGAATTCGGGGGAGACATTGTGGGTGCCCAGTTCAACCAGGTCGTCCACATCGAATTTTTTGACGCCGAGCTTTTTGAGTTCCGAAATGTATTTCGGGGAAATTTCATGATTGCTTAGTTCTACAAGATCATCCACGTCAAAATCTTTGAGCCCCTGTTCGCGTAATTCCATAATGAATTTTATCGAGACATCGTGCTGGCTGAGTTCAATGAGTTCATCTACATCGATGTCTTTAAGACCGGCAGCGCGCAAGTCTGCGATGTATTTGGGAGACACGTCGTTATTGCTGAGTTCAACCAGCTCATCGATATCGAGGTCCTTGAGTCCCAATTCGTGCAATTCAGAGATGTATTTGGCTGAGACATCATGGAGACTTAATTCGATCAGTTCTTCCACGTCCACATCGGTGATGCCCATATCGCGCAGTTCGCGCACGTAGCGTGGTGTAATATCGTGAACGCGGAGATTGACCCATTCACCGAGTCCATCCGGTTCCAAGCCAAGAGCCAGCATTTCACGGACGTATTCCGCGGTGAGGTTGTGGTTTTGCATTTCCTGTAGATCGCTGATGGTGATGTGGTCGATACCGGCATCACGCAGAGCCGCTACGAGATCTTTAAAGGATTGTCCGTTTGCGGGGCTGGTTGAGCCGGGGAATTGAGGGGGAGCAGGCGGGAAGGGAGGCGCAGGGGGAAGGGGATGAGCAGGCAGGGGTGAGTCTGATGCGTCGGTTGTCGTCTCGTTCATGGCTTTAAAGAGTTCTTCGGCTTCTGCTGGGGTGATCTTGCCTTCTGCGATCATGTCCAGAATCATCAGGTGTTCTTTGGGTCCGTTCATGGTTTTCTCCTTTGGTTAGCTCTTGTTTAATTGACTGAGGAGGCGCGTGGCTTCCTGTACGTTGATTTCACCGCGACTAAGTTGTGCCAGAATTTCCTGGCGTTGTGCTGAAATATCGGTTTCTTTCGGGAGCTCCTCAAAGCCCATTTCAGCGATGACTTCATCAAGCTGGCGGCGGATCGCCCAGTAGGATTCACCGGTTTCGCGTTCCATTTCCTTAACGTTGCCGCGGTTGCGGACGAAGACCTCTAGGAATTTGAGACTTTCGGGTTTTAGACGAAAGAAAGGTGAGAGTTCGAATTTGCCGACCACGCCGGTACCACAGGAAGTGCAGGTGAGCTGGGTGACAGCGAGCGGGGAGGCGCAACTAGGGCAGGATTGTGGAATTAGTGGCATTGGTTTCTCCATTTCGCCTAGGATAGCATTAATTTTTCAAAATGTCAATATATTTTGCGTAGAATCAAAATATTTGGTATTTTGTAAATATTATTGGTGTGCGGTTATGGCGCAGCAGCTTTAGCTTTGTGAAATAAGCTTTGATGTGCAGTTCGCGCCTATTGATTTGAGCTCCATCCGTTCCGCCTAGAGGGAAAACTGCCCAAATCGTTGAACAAATAACCAAGGATGTAGATATTATGTTACAATACCGCCCCGAAGCGTAGTACCCTTCGCTTCTTTAGGCTCTCGCGCTGCGAAGCCAAAACAATCTATTTTTTGCCAGAAAGGGCTTAAAAAATGAAAGTATTACTCACCAAGGATGTTTACAAACTGGGCCGTGCCGGCGATATCAAAAAGGTCGCTGATGGTTATGGCCGCAACTTCCTGCTTCCGCAGGGCTTGGCTGTGCTTGCCACAGCAGGTGCACTCCGACAAGTTGACAGAATCAAGTCGCAGGCTGAGATCCGCCGTACCGAACAGAATTCGGAACTAAAAGGTCTTGCCTCTCAGATCAACGGCATCACCCTCGTTTTCTCTGCCAAGGCTGGCGAAACCGGAAAACTCTATGGCTCCATCACCACACAAGATGTGGCGACTGCCATTCAAGAGAAGGTCCGTTTTGAAGTCAAGAAACAACAAGTGGATATGCAGCCCATCCGCACGCTTGGTGATTTCACCGCCCACGTGCGCCTCACCATGGACCTTGTTCCTGAAGTCAAGATCATTGTTCACCGCGATGGTGAAGCCTTTGAAGAAGAAGCGGCACCCGAAGCCCCCGCTGCTCCAGCCGCTGAAACTGCCGAAGCCTAATTCGTATTCCGTTAGTCATGACATCACCAGTTCATTCCCGCTTGATGGGGTGCTGGTGATGTTTCGTTTACCCGCAAAATAGCTTCGCTTATGATGACGCAAACTCTCGGACAGAAACTCAAGCAAGCGCGTGAGGCACAGCATCTCACGCTTGATACAGCCTCAGAAGCCACGCGCATTCGTGCGCCATATTTACAGGCATTAGAAGCAGATGACCTTTCTGTCATGCCGTCACCTGTGCAGGCGCGCGGCTTTCTGCGAAACTATACTGAATATCTCGGACTCAATCTTGAGCAACTCCTCGATGAAGTGCGCGCCGAACAAAAACCTGCGGATGAGATTATTGGACCCATCGATTCGACCGATCAACCAACGCCTCTTGCTACGCCGGAGCCTGTTGCAACCGTCCAAGCCGAATCTCAGCCTGAAGCGAATCCCGAAAAAACCAAACGCCGTGGACGAAAAAAAGTTGAACCTGAACCTGAGGCAGTCATTGTTGAAGCCCAGCCAGAAACAATTGAAGAATCGATCGTTCAAGCTATACCAGAGCCTGTTATCGAGGCGCCTGTTGAAGAACCGCCTCTAACGGTACTGTCGCAACCCGATGTCACCGAAAGTCTTTGGCAGACCTGGCTGAATCGAATAAGTTCTGTAATGCCTAATCGGGCAAAAACTTCAACAGTGGATAGTACATCTTCCTCAGAAGAGATACAACCCGAACCTGAAATTTTAGAAGCAGCAGCCCAGGATTCTGCTTTCCAAGACTTAGAATCCACGCAGATCTTCAAAGAGATTGGAGCGGAACTTCGCAAACGCCGTGAACTCCTCAGCCTGCATCTCGGCGAAGTGGAGCGGAACACGCACGTCAAAGCACATTATCTTGAAGCCCTCGAAAAAGGCGCCATGGATGATTTGCCATCTACCGTTCAAACACGCGGTATGTTATCAAACTACGCTACCTTCCTTGACTTGGATGTGGACGTATTACTCCTCCGCTACGCTGATGCACTACAAACACGGCATCGTGAAAAGAATCCACAACGGACCATACGCAAGCCGGGTGAACCCATTGTGGCAAACATTCCGTCGATTCGTAATTTCATTGCTGGTGATATGGTCTTTGGTGTGGGGATGGCGGTATTGTTGATCGGTTTTTCCATTTGGGGCATCAACCGTGTAATGATGATCCAGAGTACGCGAGATGTTCAACCCACGGCGCCCTCGATCTCTGATGTTTTATTGGCGTCACCTGATCCGTCCTCGATCACACCAACTGCAACCCTGGCACCCGTGGGATCGTTCGTTGAGGCAACTGTCACCATCGTCATACCTACACAGAATTTAAATGTCAATGTCCAGTTAAATCTTGTTGCGGTTGAGCGCACGTATATGCGTGTGATCGTGGATGGGGAAGAGGTTTTCAATGGCCGGGTCGTGCCTGGGACTGCGTATCCGTTTGAGGCGGAGGAGCAGATCGAAGTCCGGGTGGGAAGCGGCGCAGCCATCCGTATCGTCTACAATGGCAGAGACTTGGGTTTGCTGGGCGGGCTCGGTCAGGTGATCAACAATATCTATCGAGCTGATGAGATTATTACACCCACTTCACAGCCGACACCAACGCCGACGAAAACTGTCTCGCCAACTTCTACATTGCCGTCTACTTTAACACCTGTGCCGTCAAGTACAGCAACACCATAATATAGAATGCTGCCACAGGGGTTAGCCTCCGTGACAGCATGGAAATTTATAGGAAAATTTACTGTGTCCAAAAATACCTTTCACCTTGTTTCACTTGGCTGTGCTAAAAATACTGTTGATTCAGATTCCATGGCGCAATTACTTCTGCGCGATGGCTATCAATCCGTCGAAGACCCTGCGCGGGCTAATGTGCTGATCGTCAATACTTGCGGGTTTATTGGACCTGCCAAGCAGGAATCCATTAATGTCTTGCGCGAACTCGCCGGTGGCAAACGCAGTAATCAGCTGTTGATCGCGGCGGGCTGTTTGACGCAACGCTATGGTTCTGAGGTCGCAGAGAAAGTCCCTGGCATCGATGGTGTTCTGGGTACACGGCGTTGGATGGATATTGTGCAGGTGGTGCGTGAATTACGCAAAGGTCCGCACCCTGAGCCGTTATATCACTTACCTGAGGACAAAACCGTCGGCGTGGACGAGCACGAAGCCTTGCGCGCATCTGTAGCTGGGGGAAGTGCCTACCTCAAAGTAGCGGATGGCTGCCGCCGCCCGTGTGCGTTTTGTGCCATTCCGCTCATCAAAGGGACAGCAGTTTCGCGCCCTGTGGATGTTATCGTAAATGAAGCACGTCGCCTGCGCGATGCCGGTGTGCGTGAGTTGGTCTTGATCGCGCAGGACACTACCGATTACGGTCACGATCTGGGTATGAAAGATGGCTTGGCGATTCTGCTGGAACAGCTTACAGCCTCTGTGCCAGACATGGATTGGATCCGGGTGATGTATGCGTACCCGGGTTATGTTACCGATCGCTTGATCGATGTGATGGCTTCGAGTAAACAGGTTTTACCTTACCTCGATATGCCGCTTCAGCACGCACACCCCAAGACTTTGTATCGCATGAGGCGCCCATCGAATATTGAGTGGGTATATAAAACGCTTGGCAAAATGCGTTCTAAAATTTCAGATCTTTCCATCCGCACGACATTTATTGTGGGTTACCCTGGTGAGACGGATGAAGAGTTTCAAGCGTTGTATGATTTTGTACAGGAGATCCGTTTTGACCGTGTAGGCGCGTTCCAGTTTTCGTTCGAACCGGGCACTACCAGCGAGCCGCTTGGTGACCCCGTCCCTGCGGAAGTGAAGCAGGAGCGCTATGAACGGTTGATGGAACTGCAACAAGGTATTTCGATGCAAGTTAATCAATCCTATGTGGGTAAGACGTTGGATGTTTTGGTGGAGGGCAAGGATAAAGATATTACCATTGGGCGCTCCTATCGCGATGCGCCTGAAATTGATGGCTTGGTCTTTATCGAAGGTGATGCAAAGATCGGCAGTATAGTTCCAGTGCGGATCACGGGCGCAATGGCTTATGATCTCACCGGTACGTTGGCTCCGGACTTGATCAAGTTGTAACCTTTTAATCTACGACCCTGCATAATTGTTGGCTGCCAAGATCAAGAATTGAATTACACTGACATAACCTTATATAGGAAAAAGATTATGTCAAAAAGAATTATTTCACTCCTTGGTTTAGTGGCTATGATGGTGTTGCTGACAGGCGTATTGACTGCCGCAGCACCGGTGCCAGTAACAAACTTCACGCTCGTGCAGGGCTTGCCTTCTGTGATGAAGGTTGGCGATACGGTTACAGTCGTTGTGCAAGTTGCCAGCGATCAGCAGTTCACCTCCGCGCAAGCCATGCCAGATTTTCAGTATGCAGGTAAAGGCGTTGTGGCTGTGCAGGGCGGCGACCGTGTGGGTCAGAACACGAATGCAACTTTGCAAGTGACCTTTAAGGCAAAGGGCTCCACTGCGAAAATGCCTGGCGGTGTTGTGCCGGTTTCGGTTGTTGTGGGTGTTCGTTATGGCGGTGGTTATGTTGCGGTTCAGCAATATGACTTCACGGTGCAGGT
>CAZMQE010000070.1:0-2219 GCA_964568115.1 uncultured Anaerolinea sp. | reverse complement strand
TGAGGCGGGGTCAAAAGTTGGGGTTGCGGGGAAGCAGATCAACATTGCTTCATCATAATTTTGTTGAGCAACCTTATCCAATGCTCCGATTGTTTGGGCGTTGCGATAATAGACCAGCGCCTCTTCTTCTTCGCAGAACTTTCCCTTGGCGAAGAGTTCATCGCCATACCGCATGGAAGCCACGTAGTAACGTTCGGTTGCCGTCATGGTGCCATCCCACAAGTTACCCCAATTGCGGGCTTGCTCAAAATACGATAATGCCTGTACCCAGTCCAATTCCCAGAACGATGCGCCGATGATATAGACGCGCGCACCTTCACGCAAGCCGCTGGCATCGCGGTCCAACGGACCGAAGCGTTCTGCCAGCGTAAGTTGGTAAATGCCGCCCTCCAGGTTGCCCTGTTTGATGATCAGGTCGTAACCATAGTTGCGCAAGGCAAAGTAATACATGCCGTCCACCTGCGATTGTTGGTAGCTCGCGTCAAGTTTGCGCATTTGATCGAGTGCGGCAAGCGCGTTGGGCCAATCCTGCGCAGCAATGAGTTGGGCAGCGCGGTCATATGCTTGCTGTGCGCTGGTGAAATCGGCTGTCGGCGCTGGGGAAACGGTGGGGGTGGGTGATTGAAAACCTGCACTCAGGTTGATCTGCACCAACACCTCGGTCAACTTTTCCTGTACGCCGGGGAAGGACGGGTCTTTCGAAAGAATGAATTCCAAGCGTTGTTTGGCGATATCGTATCGGCCTGCCTGAATATCTTCGTCCACGAACTGAAACTGCTCGGCGAGTTGTTGCGTGACCACTGTGGATTGATTTTGTTTGCGAGTCGAAATGCCCGATTGATAGCCAGCCAGCAATGTGACTACGATGAGTGCCAGAACGATCAATGTCGTAAACAGGAACGAACGACCGCGTCCACTTCTTTGGATGGGTTTACTAGGTTGTGTGCTTCCAGAATTTTGAATCATAGTTTTTTATTATATCAGCCTTGTTTTTACAGTTTTAAGAACAATTTAATCTCAGACCAGATGATCGGGAGACAGATCAAACCGCCGACGACCATGCCCAGTAATGCAGTCCATAAGGCGGACCCGGGAACGTACAGGGCTACGCTGTAAGCTGTTACGCCTCCGATCAACGCGGCGACTACGCCTTTGCCGACCGCGCTCCACACAACGATGGGTTCATGCATTTTGTTGCTTAACCAGCCAAAGAGAATGATCGCTTCGATCAATAGCGCGATCTCTGCGAAGGCAATGACCGGCGCGCCGATGGATTTGAAGAACGTGATACCCAGATAACCGATCCCAATGAACATCGCCAGCCGCAGTATGACTGCATACAGCGGATACATCGGTTCCTTGCGCGCATAGAAGGAACGCGCGGCGATCTCTTGGATAGAGAAGCCCGTGAGTGTGAGTAGATAAGCACGTGTTGTCCATGTAATGAGCGTGGATGTTTCCGGATTATTGGAACCGGAAATCACTTGCACAAGCGGATTGATCCCAGCCGCCATAACCGCGGCAATGGGAATGGTTAATGCGATCAAGATCCGGAGGCCGCGTTCGACCGTTAAGCGGAATTCATGCCAATTATCGCGTGCCGCGAGTTCAGCCAGGGTTGGGAGCATGGCGGTGGCGATTGCCGTACCAAGCAAAGTTTCAGGCACTTGCATGATCATCCAGCCGGTTGCGAGTGAGGTCACCGCGCCATCCTGCCCAAGGTGAGACGCGAGATAATCGCGCGCGATCACGATCAACTGAATGCCGCCCATTGTTAGCAGGCGCGGACCCAGCAACTTGAGTGCTTCCAGCAGACCGGTGTTCCGCAGATCCAATGCAGGCGTCCATTTGAAGCCATACCTGGACAGGGCGGGAAGTTGAATTGCTAAATGCAGTGTCGCACCCAGAATCACACCATAGACAAGACCATAAATCCCAAAGCGCGGCACAAAGATCAACGCGCCGAAGATCTGACCAACGTTATACAGCACGGGCGCCATCGCCGGTAGGAGAAAATGCTGGTTGGCTTGCAGGCTTGCCATCACCAAGCCGCTGATCGAAAAGATGATCGTGCTGACAAGATTTAGCCGCATTAACTCTGCAACCAGAATTCTTTGCTCTGCTGTGAAGCCAGGGACGATGACATTATCCACGATCTGTTGCGCGAAGATATAAACAAAGATCGCTGCCAACCCCGTTACAATGAATGCCAGATTCGC
>CAZMQE010000069.1:4276-12588 GCA_964568115.1 uncultured Anaerolinea sp. | reverse complement strand
AACCCGCCGCCATCGTCATTCGAGAGGTTCGCCTGGATCAGGTTGTTGTAAATATTCACTGGCCCTGAGCCTTGTGGACCGCCCGGTTGGCCATAGTTTGCGTTAGGAGCGGTCGCCAGTTCACCGGCGATCATAATGCCCGCGCCCTCATCATAGGAGCGGTTGAAGTAGATGCGGTTATCATGGATCTTCCCATTCGGGCTGTAGCCGAAGTGACTGATGCCACCGCCGTATTCGGCTGAGAAGTTTCCGCACAGATCATTGTGGTCGATCTCGTACCCGTCAGCACCGTTGAAGAGACCGATGGCGCCAGCCAGGTTCGTGCCGCCGTTTGACAAAATACGATTGTTGGCGATACGCAGGTTGTCATTATGCTGGTCATCGATATTTGGTGTGCCGATACGAATGGCACCATACGCGCCACCATTGCTCTCGATCACATTATTAGTGATCTGCAGGTTTGTAACATAGGAATTGGCGAAGATCGCACCGCCTTGCGTTACCACCTGAACAGGCAGATTTGCATTGGGGTTGATCGTACCAACGATTTCAGTGATGTTGGGGGGAAGTCCCTGTTGGTCACCGCCACGAATGTTGAAGCCATCGATCATGGGCTTGAAGGTGGTGGAGTTGAACGAACCGGCTTCGGTCAAAGTAGGACGTACCGTAGCGGTTCCGTTTGTATTGGAAGCCAGTACATAGATCACCTGGCCGTCATTGATATCCTGATTGCCATCCCATGTCAGTGTTCCAACCTTTCCGAGCCAGTTGGTTGCCAGAGCTGTATCACCGCCAAAGGAGATACCATCAATGAGCGAGCCATTGACCACTGTACCATCCGGACGGACACCGCCAGGACCCACGCCCTGTAATTGAACGGGAGCATACATGATCGGGTTTTCATAGTAAGCGCCGCGTCCGTTATAGCGTGGATTACCCAGATCTGAAGGTGCGGGATAGACGACCACCAGCGAGTCTCGATAAGTACTCTGAGCTGCTGCGGCATCGATCGCGCTTTGGATGTTGCTGTAGGGTTTACCGGGTCCCACTTCGAACAGGGCAGGAGTGCTGCCAGGATTCGTCACCAGTGTGGTGACATTCCCGCCGCCAAAGTTATCGATTTGAGCATCCGCGGAAGCTGAATTTCCGGTTCCTTCGAAGCGGAGCCCGATACGGCCCGACATACCTGCTGTTGCACTGACAGTCACCCGACCAATCTCGCTGCCGTTCTTGTAAACGATGATCGTGCCATCGCTCAAGGCGCGCGCACCGAGCTGATCACCATTCGAGAACACAGCATTGCCGCCCGTAATTTCTAATTGTTCGGTGATGTTGTTATTGGATAACTTCGTGCGCACACGAACAGATGCGCCTTCGGGATCAGGGTTGTTGTTATTATCTAAAGCTACTTCGATCCAGCGGGCACTATTGGAATTCGGGTTCCCACTGCCGCTTGTGTGACTGTATTTCAACAGGAGACCTTGTTCGTTCGCTTGAAGTCTGCCTGAAACCTTTGTGAAGGTGAAGTAGGCTTCCTGGCTGGTCCCAAGGGGTGAACCGTTGGTCCACCAGGCGTTGCTGATGCCATTACCAGTCCGAATGCGGAGGGAGTCCCTGCTCGTGCCGCTATTGTTGATAACAGTAAAACCACCGCCATTGGAACTCCAATTGCCGCCCAGGTTGGTGCGGTTGGTAAACGTATCCAGCGGTGTTGCACTGGATGGGAAGGGTGTAACCGAAGCTGTTGAACTGCCGAACACATGGAAGGTGAGACCGTTGATAGTTTTCTTTCCATTGCTTGCAAGAATGCTCAACTGATGAACGCCATTGGGCGTGCCAGCGGGTACTGTCACTGCAATATGACCATCTGCCCAGTTGGCGGGAGCAACCGGCAGAACAATATTATCCAGTAAGACCTGGCCCATGCTGGTACCGAAGCCAAATCCATCAATGGTGAAGCTATCAGGTCCGCTCGTCAGATTCGCGTATGGTTTGCTGACTGCGAGGAGTTGAGGTTGGGTAGCTTCCAACGTACACATGATCGGTGTCAGCGTTTGCGTGCCGGGGAGTTGGATGGACACAGCCACCTGCGTGGGTGCCAGATCCGCCGGAACGGTAATCCCTGGGAATGCTTCGAATTCAGCCGAGATCGTTCGATACTGCGGTATGTAGTTCGCATTCCAATGTCCGGGTGTGCCGGGGTCGTTACCTACAAAACGGTACAGGTTTGCACATACACCAGAAGGTGTTGGACAGCTGATCCGATTGGTAGAAGGCAGGAGCACATCGAAAAGACCGTTATAGTCAGACTCGACGGTTGTGATCAGCCGGTTGGTATAGTCGTAAATACCAACGGGTGCGAAGGACAGCCCCATCTTCTCGCCATAGAGCAATTGCTTAGGATTGCTGGACCAATTGAGATCGTCTACGATCAAGCCCCAGAAGCGGCCCGGAAGCGGAACGTCTGTAAAGAAGTTAAAGCCCGGAGCGATCGATTTCCGATCACTGAGGCGCACCAACTTCATATCGCACAAATGTTTTTCCTGGCCCTCGTAGACTGAACCGCCAATGTCCACAAAAGTTGGGTTGACTGTGGCATTGGGTCCATCAGGCAGAATACCTGCCACATCCACCGTATGCAACGCGCCAGCACACGCCGGTGGGGGCACTTGTGGAACGAATGAATCGCCATTTGCAATATTGATATCCTCTTCGCGGGTTACCTTGTACATCGGGCGACCTAACGCGTCATCGGGGATCTCAACTTTGACAAGGTAATCGCGGTTGGACGGTAATGCCTCCAAAGTGCCACTGACACAATCCTGAATATCAGGATCATAAAGACCTGGAGCGCCATTGGTGAGGAAACAACCATCGCCGAAACCATAATTGCCATCCACCGCGGCGCCGAAGTTTTCGTCTGCTGTGCCAATGTCACTTGCCATTGGTCCAAATTGCACGCCTAACATTGGGGCTTCGAGACAGGGTGCATTGGGGTCATAAGGCAGAGCTTTCTCGTCCACACCGTGTACAAGAGCCACACCATTCACATCGCGTGCCACACAACCGGAGGGTCGCTCCCAGGTCTCACTCAAGTACTGGTTGAGAAGCGGTCCAAGGTAATAAGAACCATCCTGCGCTAATTCGTACAAGCCGTTTTCATCGCAGGCTTGGTTGACATGTGTTCCACAAGCTACGGCAGCATACAAGTTAACTGTCAAATCTGAAATACTGGGTTGCCAGTCTTCAATGGCGGCATAGGCGGGATTCAGTTCATTGCGGGTTGTATCATAGCTGACCGTACCCACGATGCCACCATTCGTACCCGGAGCATAGGCTTTGACACCCCAATCAAGATGTCCGCTTTGACTGAACACGGGTAAAACGTTGACATCCACACCTGCACCCAGAACCGTAGTTGGGGTGGGCTGATTATCTGCCCAATAGGTAATACCAGTAGTATGGAATCCATCTGCATAGGCTTCCATGATCAACCACTGATTCATGGGATATGCGCTTTCCATCCAGTAGTAACCGTTGGCATCTGTGGTGACTGCGGTCGTACCGCGATCCATGAGGGCGTTCTCGCGCATGCGCATCGTAATGGGGAAGCCGGGAATGCCCGGTTCACCAGCATCCCTTATGCCGTCCTCATTGAGGTCATTGAATACGTAACCGTCAATGGGTGTCCACCAACCGAGCAGGGAAATATCGCCAACGTTGGTAATTCCGCCACCCTGCACACTAACGTTCTGAAAGTTGAAGATATAATCCTGCGGTTCGTCCCAAACGCCGAGCACATAGTCGCCATCTGGTACACCGGTAATTTCGAACTCAGGAGGAAGATTACAATTAAGCACAGGAGTTATTTCACAACCAAATTCCTGGACGAAAACGGTTTGATCGTTCGCGTTAAGATCTGACAAGGAAACAAACAGCCTGTGAATCGGATTTGGTATGGGATTCCCGTCTTTGGGTTGCCCGCCTCGTACGCCTTCACCGGCTACAACGCCGCCCTTGGGAGGAATAATGGCGTTGATAGCAACCCCACGACCTGTGATCGTATTTGTTCCGCCAGGAGACATGGTATTGGTGGGTATTCCGTCTTTATAAGGTACAAAACCAAAAAAGGTGGCAGGGAACGGTTCACTGGCCACCACAAATTCAGTGTCCAAACCGGTGGCGCCTTCCATCACCCAGGCATCCCAATCATGGTTGCCTTCGAGGGTGGTGGTTTGGATCCAGCCGGAGTTATTGGGTGGAGTAACTGAAAGAGCGTAGCGGTTCGGTCCTAAATTGGGGATGATCACCTTGCCTTCGATGGCTGCACCTACAGGAATGGGATCGCCTTCCAAGGTTTGCGTGATGTTACTTGACAGCAACGGGTCTTCAGCCGTGGTGAAGGCAAGTGGGCATTCACCGAGCGCATTAACTGGGTTGATCGTGCCAACATCAACACCATTGGCAACCACATAGCACTTACTTAACACTACACCGCCAGTACCGGGGATATATTCACCGTTGGCATCGTATTCAGCGCCAAGTGGGTTGCCAAACACATCAGTGGTAACTTCATCAATATAGTCATTGATGTGTGCCCTAAAACCAGCCAAACCGCGTTCGACGGGAAGATCGGGTCCACTGTTTGTAGGCGCCATATCCTCGAAAACTGCAGCTTGAACGGTTGCTGTTGGTAGATCATAGGGTTCCATCTCTACAACAACATTGCCAGTCTCAGACGGCACTGTGAAATGCTCGCCATCGATCTTATAGCCATCAGCTAACACTGAAATCAAATAGCGGCCAGCGGGTAAATTCACAGGCGACCCATCAATGGTAAATAAACCATTAACAAAATCGTTCTGATCCCCCTGGGTATAGATCGGGCTGTGGCCTGCTCTACCAGCAACCGAGACCCAATTGCAGGAGGCTGGATAATCAGGGTTGGGGGTGGTGCCGTTCGCCAATGTCGGCGAACAAGCATAGCCATCATCCGCCGGGTCGCGTTGTTCTGTGGTACCGGTATTATCTATATTGATGATGTATTTAAACTGGGTAATTGCCTCGCCCTTTGTACTTGGAAAGTCAACACTATCGCTATCGTTCGCGCTCATGACGCTGAGATGCAATGTGCTGACGCTAGCCGCCAGAGGCTGGGCTTGAGCAATAGTAGTTACGGAAATTGAAGCAAAATTTCCAAGTGTCATGACAAGGACCGTAATGACAGAAACGGTCCAGCGCCATAGTACGGTACTATGGCGGGATGAAGTATTTGGGGTAGCTTGAATCATCCTTTACCTCTTTCTAAAATTTGGAATAATCGCAATACAAATTGAGTCAAGGGATTTTGATTTCATTTTTCTCATATACATTGCACTCTCCTTATGATGTGCTTAGTGGTGTTTCTGGCTGTATTTGAATTTGGTCGATTGTCTTAATCAAATCGCTGGAAGAACTTAAGATTACGGACTCTCGATGAAGAATATGCATTTCATTGGAAACCTCGCTAATTACAATTACTGGAATGTTTGGCACGTTGATTAATAATTGGATCAAGTAGGAATCGCCTGAAAATGGAGACGCCTCATCAAGCAGGATTAGGTTTGGTTCGGCTTCCGAAATCTCATTTAATAAACCTTCAAGACCCGTAGACCGGCTTTCATTTAGTTTGAGATTAGTTGCCAAATCACTTAGCAGGCTTGCTACGAGCTGTTTGAACAAAGAATCTTTCTGTCCAACAAGAAAACAACACTTTTCCATATGTATCCTAATTAGGAGTATTGCACTCTTTTTAGGATACTTTATTAAGACGCAAGCGTCGATTACCCGTTACCGAAACAAGGGATCAAAAAAGAGCCATCTTTTGATGGCTCTTTTGAAAAAAGGGTTAACCCTCAGAGTGCTCCCGAAAGTTAGGGTTGTAATTACTTTTTATTCGGCAAAAGTTTTATTTTCTTCACTTCCAGTTGTTTGGCGATCTCGGCTGCCTGTCGGCGGTTCTCCACACCCAATTTTTCCAGAATACTATGGATATGATGTTTTACAGTATTTTCAGCCAAATACAGTTTCTGAGCAATCTCCATATTGGATGCCCCATCTTGAATTTCACACAGTACATCGATTTCGCGAGGACTAAGCTTGGTAATCAGATTATTGGTTGGCGGCAGAGGCACTTTGCGTGAAAATTCCAATACTCTGCTCATCATTTTGCGTGACATGGCAATTTCACCTTGGGCGAGCGCCTGCAGACTTGAGATCAAGGATGAACTGGATACATTTTTAAGCATGTATCCCTTTGCTCCCAACCGTATCGCTGTTAACAGGTTTTCATCCGTTTCAAATACGGTCAGAAAGATGATCTTACAGTTGGGTAACTCTTCTAAGATAGCTCGAGTTGCATCCAGCCCTGTCCCATCTGGCAGAGAGAAGTCCATTAGGATGATGTCTGGTTTGTGATAAAGAGCTTTCTCGATACCTTCCGAAACACTCCCTGCTTGACCTATTACTTGGAAATCGGGTGTGGATGTAAATAAGCTGATCAAGCCATCTCGAAACAGAACGTGATCGTCAACCACCAGAATACTTTGAATTGTTTTTACATGTTCATTCATACGAGTACCCTCTGGGTAGATTCGATGGGTATGGAGATTGAAACAACCGTACCCGATTCTGTTGAAGAATTAATCACCAAGTTGCCCTTGATATTTGTTATTCGTTCCTGCATGATTCCTAATCCGAAGTGCTCATCCCCCTTAACCAAACGAGGGTCAAACCCTTTGCCATTGTCAGCTACGGAAATATCAAGAAGACCATCATTCCAAATGACAAGTACATCCACTTTGCTGGCGCAGGCATGTTTTTCTATGTTGCTTAAAATTTCACGAAATGTAAAGAAAATTAATTGCTGAGCATTGGTCGCCAAATGGGTGGGTTCTCCCAAGGATTTGAAATTAAGCGAAAAATTCGCCCTGCTAGAAACTGTTCTGGCATGCTCTCGCAGGAGGTTGGTTAAATGAGGGATCGTTTCTGGTTGGATTTTTTTCAAAATATTGCGTACGATCTCATAGGATTCGTTTGCAACGTCCTGCAGATGTTTCAAATCCTTTTTGACTTCCTTCGATTTTACAACGCTCTCGTTTGCGCCGAGTTGATCCAATTTCAAATGCAAATAACCCAAATTCTGACCCAGTTGATCATGCACATAACTAGAGACAATCCGCCGTTCGGCTATGGCTACTTCCGCCGACTGCATTTCTGAGAGTCGCTTGCGGTCATGGCTTGCACGTAAGGCGACTGCAATTTCATCGCCAATATTATTAAAGACATCTACATTCTCGCGGGATAACTTAAATCCAGGCTTGAGTCTAAATTTCAACAGCAAGGTTGGATAATTTTTGTTGAGAATTTCCAAGCTGTAAATGCTTTGTGATAGATTTGGATCGTTGCCAGCACAAAGGTGAAACACCAGTTTTTGTTTGGAATCACCCTGAAGGCATTTCTCACATAGGATAGAAGGGTCCCAGGTTTCTGCTCGGTCTGCGGTGCCACCACCAACCCAACGTCCGATGGACTCGAAATCTCCGGTAATTAGATCAGATTCGAAGAGATATGCCTCATCAACATCCTCTGTTATATTGCTGGGTAATTCCGTCAGTTTTTGACAAAGCGTTTCCCATTCGTCATTCGAGGCAAGTTCAAGGCTAAGTCTATGTTTATAATCCAGGATATGTACTGCATGCTTGTGTGCACGATTGGATCGCGCAAACAACTCAGTTAATAAGCCTGTGGAAACAAGAAGCACAGTATATTGAAAAACTTCGAAGTAGTGGAATGCCTGATTCAATATCCTCAAAACCAGGAACTCCTGAATTTCCACCCATAATAAAGAGAGACCGATAAATGCCAGAATCAGCCAGCGCCACCTTTCAAGTCGTTCTGCAAGCGATTTCATGTACAGCCGGCTTTTTTTCCAGAAGGGATTTGCGACAGAACTATTGTTGCCAGAAATATTATTTTTTGTGTGCATATACTTTTAACTCGTAAACTTTGATAATAACTTCAAATAATCCATTGATATCATCGTCGCAATAGAGGGTTTAATGCTTTACAAGACGAAATTGGATTAATTGGGTTACATTTCACCGGTTTTGAAGTAAGCACTCATCTGCTTTTAGCAGAATTGAACGGTAAGGATTGATATTGACGAAGCGTAATTGTTTTGGGTGGATGAGGTCGCGAATCTATCTATACACCGCCTAGCAGAAAATGCTACCTTAGCCAGTGTTTTTATTTTAACTCATATGAACCGCTTG
>CAZMQE010000069.1:0-4176 GCA_964568115.1 uncultured Anaerolinea sp. | reverse complement strand
ATGCCCTGACAATTTTTCTGAGGAACCCAAGGATCCAATGTGATATTTCTTTGGATAATTTGAAAATTGCCTGTTTCAATCTTCCCCAAGTGGACGATGTAAAAGCTCTCCAGTTACCCGATGCGGTTGGGAAGTTTTGATTGTACTATGGGCAAGCGCCCGTGTAGTTTTCAATAAACCAGGAGCGTAAGCTTCACTACTCTTCTCAAAGGATGTTAAGCAACTTAACACAGATGACCGTGAACCAGAATAATGAGGCAAAGGAAATTTTAAAATGAACTTCTTATTATGATTGATTGTAGGTGTTGTTGGCTGGCAGGCATATTGATGCATTACACAGGCAACAAGGTGCGAACATTACTTTGTCGAAAGCGCCAGTTCGATGGCTTGATCCAACGTCAGAGACCGCCCAGTTTTCCACTCGGCAACCACTGATGATTCTGGAAGAACCTCACGCGCGGGTGCAATCATACGGTCCACGCGTGCCTGCTCGGAGGGTGGTAACGGCGCGCCGATCGATTCGCGTAACGCAGAGGCAAACCCAGCTAATTGCAACGCCTTTTGTGACTTGGCTTCGGCGGCTGCCAAGCCACCATAATCTTCGATCAGATAGGCGATCGCTGTTTGATCGCCCAGTTCTAGGTTGATCTCCAAGCTCTCGTCGAGCAAAGGACGGGCTTCGGCAAATTTACCTTCGTCTAGCACCACATCTGCCAGCGTATTGAGCGAAAGCGCCAGCCCGGCTTTATCCCCCAATTGACGGCGGATCGTCAGACTCTCTTGAAGCAGCAGGCGCGCTTCGGCATACTCCATCTGGTCACTGGCAACACAAGCCTGATTATTAAGTAATTGACCAACTGCCCAGCGATCACCCATTTCGCGAAAAAGCGCCAGACTCTCTTCATTCATCTGGCGCGCACCAACGAGGTCACGCTGGAAACGGGCAATGATCCCCAGGTTATTGAGCAAGGTCGCCACACCGGGGATATCGCCCAATTCCCGGCGCAGAGCCAGACTCTCCTGGTTCAATTCGCGAGCCGTTGCATAATCACCCTGCCAGGTGGCAACTGTTCCTGCCCCTTTAAGGGCATGAGCTCGTGCAGCACGACGGTCGCTGGATTTGGTAATGTGATCAGCCAGGCTCAGACTTTCATCGTAAAAACGACGTGCATCCTCATATTTACCTTGCAGCCGATAGATCTCACCAATGTTCGATAAAACATGACTCACCCCAGCTTTATCATCCAATTGAAGGTAACTGTCGCGCGCACGCACCAGCCATTGTTCTGCATCGGCATACACACCCTGCTTTCGGAGCAACCAGCCTAGTGCCCGTTGTGCCCGGGCGTGACGTGGCAGATCGTTCAACCTCGCTGATAGAGCTTCCGCCTGCTGGTCAATATCCTCTGCATCTTTCCATTCTCCGATCAACTCGAATACCTGACCCAGCTTTAGCATGACCGCCACCCGCTGACTTTCCGGGAGCAAGGGCAGCACCTGACGGTAGTAATTGATCGCTGAACTGTTTGCGTAGTGCAGCTGCGCCGCCTCTGCAGCTTTCAAAAAATATTCGCATTTCTTGGTTAAATTCTCGCTGCGTCCAAAATGATAAGCGAGCAGGTCAATATATTGATCGAGCGCATCATGATACGTTCTTTCCATATATTGACCGATCTGATCGTGCAGCAAGGCGCGCGTCGCAAAGGATAGGGTTTCATACGCCACCTCCTGCGTCAGGATATGTTTGAAGAGATAGGCAAGTTCAGGTTCAGGCGTATCCAATGGCGTCAGGTCGAGGGTGCTCAAGGTTTCCAGGTCGCTGAATACCTGTTCCTGGTCGCCGAACTGATCGTAGACTCCCCATACCATCGCAGCGCGGAACAACCGTCCAATAACGCTGGCAACCTTTAACAGGGTCTTCTGGTTTTCGGTGAGCTGATCGATACGACTCAAGATCAGGCTGTACAGACTGTCTGGCAGATCGATTTGTTCCAACGCTTCGGGTTGTTGTGGGTCGATATTCCGATCATGCAGATAATTAAGCAACTCTTCGATATAGAACGGGTTGCCCTCTGCCCGGCGGCTGATCTTTTCGATGAGCGCTTGGGGTAGTTTTGCCTGATTCCCGTACATCTGCCCGAGCTTATACAGGATCAATTGCTCGATCTCTTCCGCTGGAAGATCTGTCAATGAAATCTCAGTAAAATGGGTCAATCGGCTGACACGTGGAGCCTGCAACCGATCTAATTGAGGCGGTCTGTAGGCAATGACAATCATTACTGGAAGATCAACGATCGCTCGGCCGATTACCTCCAGAAGATCGTGAGATAGCGGATCCAACCAATGACAATCCTCCAACACAAATAAGAGCGGAACCAAACGCGCCCATTTGCGCACACAATCCACCAGCAATGCTTCCAGCGACTCCTTACGCAGTTTGGCGTCAAAGGAGCTGGTTAGTTCATTATCAGGGATTGGCAGATTAAGAACTGTTCCAAGCAGCGGCAAGCGGGGTAGCAGGGCTGGATCGATCTCGGAGATCTGATGCTCCAGTGATTCGATCTGCTCGGCTATGGACCAACTCGCTTCCAAATTAAAGAAGCCCTGCCAAATATTCTGCCATACCAGATAACTGGTACTGGTGCCATAGGATTGGCATTCGCCTCCATACCCGAGAATATTTTTACCTCGTGCTCCGCGGACAACCTCAGCGATCAGGCGTGATTTTCCCATGCCTGCATCAGCAGTAATTCCCACGATCTGGCCATGCCCCAACAATGCGGACTCGAGCTTTTGTTCGATCAGTGCCAACTCGGCGGTACGACCGACCATGGGGAGAGCGTATTTTGGCTCATGCAACCGGACCCCATGCTTTTCTTCACGGGCGATCAATTGAAAAACAGTAACCGGCTGTGATTTCCCTTTGACTTGCAGGGGCGGAAGTTCATTCCACGTAAAATGATCGGCTGTTGCCCGGCGGACATTTTGGTGAACCAGCACCTGTCCCACCGGAGCGCTTTGCATCAGCCGCGCAGCCATATTGACTGCCTCTCCGATGGCACTGTATGTACGCCGGTATATGCCGCCACAAGCACCCGTACGCGCAAGCCCCTGACTGATACCGATCTGTACCCCGGTAATGAAATCCATTTGTAGATCGCGCAATTCCAAGGCCGCCCTCACAGCGCGGATCGCATCATCCTCATGCGCTAGCGGCGCACCAAAAGACACATAGAAATTGCTGCCCTTATCGCCGATCGTCAACTGGAGCATATAACTATCATAGCGTGCCAAAATGCGTTGAATAGCCTGAAGATAGGTGTTGAGCTTGGTTTGAGACTCGGGGTCGCCATCGTAGTCAATCCCCGAGAACCGCAGGAAGAGCGCCACCGTTGGGCGTAGCTCCGTCAGAAATTCACCCATCCCACCCATCAGACGATCGTAGACTGGAGGCAGAAGCCAGGGGCGGACCAGGTCGTCACTCAGCGCATCCGCAGCAATGGGGGACCAAGGATCCGGCTCAACCCGGACCTTGAGCCTGTTCACAACAGCAAAGCGTTCACCACTCTCTGAGTCTTCCCGCCAATCCTGTACTTCAATATTTTCCCCAAGAGCAGCGATGGCAGACTCATCAAGCAATACCTCGCCTCGTTCTGCATGATGTTCGCTCGTCGCTAGTCGATATAGAGTTTGCCCAGCCAGTGCATCGATCAATTGGATTGTTGGATCCCCGATCAGAAAGCGCCGCGCAGATCCAACTGTCACAACAGCCTTGATCGCCAATGAAATGAAGCCAACCCCCGTGATATCAACTTGTGCAAACTGTTGCATCGTCTGCTGGATCGCCAATGCACAGGCTGTGGCACGAAACACCGATGGATCTTCAGCGTTCTGATCATCAAACCAACACGTAACAGCATCGCCGCTGAAACTAATGACGCTACCACGGTAGCTCTCGATATCAGCAATCAGCGCATCGTAAATTTTGTTTAACCAGCGCGTTAATTCCTCTGCGCCTCGCTGAGGACCCAGTGCTTGAACCAGGCCATCGGTCAGTGGCGTAAAGCCGGATATATCGGCAAAGAGCGCGGCGCCCATTGCTTGATTGGGCAGGTCCGCGCCTTTTGCCAAAGCATACCGACGGTCAGTAGGAATATAGGCAGCTAATGACTCCAT
>CAZMQE010000068.1:2422-12638 GCA_964568115.1 uncultured Anaerolinea sp. | reverse complement strand
CAGGCAACAAGGGACACGTCCGCGGTGTGGATATATTCAAATTGCGAGACGGTCTCATCTGTGAGAAGCTATCCTACGTCAAGGGCTAGCCCACGCAGCTCCACTCCAAAACAGAATAGCAATCCAAGCGGACGAAGGGTTTCGTCCGCTTTTATTTTCCTTTCAGCTCGCCGCTTTCATGTTAAACTTCCTCAACCATGAAACTCATCAACTCCCTTAGAAACCTCTATCGCGAATACCCGCGTCAATACTGGCTCATGATTACCGGCATCGTCATCAGCACGGCGGGTGGAAGTATGATCTGGCCCTTCCTTGTGATCTATGCCAGCAACAAACTCAACCTGCCGTTAAGCACGGTCGCGACATTGATCTCGATCAACGCCGGGACGGGTCTCATCGCCTCCTTCGTTGCTGGTACGCTCGCCGATAAGATCGGCAGAAAAGCCGTGATGGTTTTCAGCCTTACCGTCAACGGCATTGCCTATCTCCTGCTCATCAACGCTGTGACCTATCTGCACTTCGCCGGGCTCATGGTGCTCATCGGCTTATCGAATCCACTTTATCAGGTGGGTGCCGATGCCATGCTCGCCGATATGATCCCCTCCGAAAAACGGACAGACGCCTACGCCATCAACCGTATCGCCAACAACGCCGCTTTTGCGCTCGGTCCTGCCATGGGCGGTTTTCTTGCCACGCGTTCTTATAATCTCGCATTTTACGGCGCGGCGCTCGGCTTTATGACTTATAGCCTGCTATTGTTCTTCCAAGCCAAAGAGACGTTGGTGATCACTGAACAGCATGACACTAATACCCCGCTCACAGGGAAAGAAGTTTTTAAAAGTTACGCACGCGTCTTTCAAGACAAAGCCTACATGACCTTCGTGGCGCTCATCAGCATCGGTCTAATTGCGCCAACCCTCATGTGGATTCTCATGCCTGTCTACGCCAAAACAAATTACGGCATCCCCGAAGGGCTTTATGGTTGGATCCCCACCACCAATGCGCTGATGTGTGTCTTCGTGCAATACTTTGTCACGCGCGTCACACGCAGGCACAAAACCCTGCCTGTTGTCGGTGTGGGTATGTTGATCTACGCCCTCGGCACCGGCAGCGTCGCGCTCATGACCGGCTTCTGGGGCTTTTGGCTTAGCATGGTCATCCTGACCTTTGGAGAACTCACCCTCGTTCCCACTGCCAGCAAATACGTTGCCGATATCGCTCCTGCCGACCTGCGCGGACGCTACATGTCCATGCACTGGCTGGGCTGGGGTCTCGCCCGCACACTCTCGCCCATCATCGGCGGTTTCCTCAACGACAACATTTCACCACATGCCATTTGGATCGGAGGTCTGCTCATCGGGCTTACCAGCGTCTCGGGCATTTTCATCTTCAATCGCATTTCCGCCTCCCAAACTGCGCCTCAAGCTCATCAGCCCTAACCTGCCTCTGCTTCGATCAGCTTAACCTTACCGATGGGCTACTTTGTTATCAAAATCGAATGTCCGCCCGCTCGCATGTGGTTGTATAATTTATCAATTCAGACCAAATCAGTCACATAGCGAAAGGGCAACACTATGAAAAAACAAACTTTACTATTTCTGACATCTTTATTTCTACTTGCTTTTGTTCTGGCGTTTGTCTCAACCGCAAGCGCAAGCCCCAACAATCAAGATGACGTAATCCAGCATGGCAAATACATCGCAACCATTGCCGGTTGCACTGACTGCCACACCCCCCTCAAGGCAGAATATCAAGACCCTACAAAATATACCTTTGAACAACTCCAGATCATCTCTTTTAACGGTAAAGAAGCCCTAGACGAATCTAAATTACTGGCTGGTGGCAGACCCTTCGACCTTGGACCTGCCGGCATCCTGCTAACTCGTAATCTGACCCCCGATCAAGAGACCGGTCTCGGCACGTGGACAAATGAGCAAATCAAACTCGCCGTCAAAACCGGAGTATCGAATGATGGGCACATTCTATTCCCTGTGATGCCCTACCATGTCTACAATGGCATGGCTGATGCAGATATAGACGCAGTCATTGCCTATCTGCGTTCAGTGAATGCAGTCAGCCATGAGATCCCCGAAAGCACAATTCCAACGGATGGTTTCCCCACACCTCCCTATACAACCGGTATTGTCGCCCCAGATGCGTCGGACAAGGCTGCCCGAGGCGGCTACCTTGTCAACAGTGTGATGGGGTGTACCGATTGCCACACCCCTGTTGACCCCACTACCGGCGCACCGCAAATGGATAAATACCTCGCTGGTCGCCAACCCTATGAAGGTCCGTGGGGTATCGTCTATGGCGGTAACATCACACCTGACAATGAAACCGGCATCGGCACCTGGACAGACGAAGAAGTCAAACGAGCCATTCTCACCGGCGTGCGAAAAGATGGTCGCCGCCTGATCCTGATGCCTTGGTTCGTTTATTCATCCCTCACAGCCGAAGATACAGAGGCAGTTGTATATTATCTGAAGAATGTCTTACCGGCAGTTAACAACCAGATCCCGGTCGCTTCTTTGAACGAAGGCTTCGAGCAAATAGCGCCTGAGGAACAGAATCAGGTATCGGCTGAGAGCGACGCGTTATCTCCCATGATTCTGGTGGTTGTAGGCATCGCGATCATCCTGTTGGTTTCACTCGTCGTATTTGTCCTCAGGCGGAAGTCTGCATAACATGTTGGAACCAATGCAAAAATTACTAAAAGAAAAGTATCTCAATATTCAGGCAAAGCTGGTCTTCCCGCTTGCCATCACCATTCTTTTGCTGGTGGTGGTGCTCTCGCCGTTGACCAACCGCCTCATCAATAGCCGCATTGAATTGGAAGCCGACCGCCGCTTGAGCGAGATCGCCGATTCGGTAGGCGCATTGATCGAGAACTCAGAGACTCTGGTGCGTAACCATGCCGCGCTGCTTTCCAATCAACCAGAAGTGGAAGGCGCCTTTGCTGACCTTGAGGCAAACACTGCTCTTTTAGTAAATAACAAAAACACGCTCGGCTTGCAAGAGCTTTCGCTATACACAGCCGATTTCAAATCAGGCGATCTGGCTTATTATTACGGCGGACCTGTTGTCGCACGGCGGCTGCAAGTAAGCAAGGATGCTGATCGGATCCGCGAAGAATTAATTCTCAAAGCGCTTAACGATCAAACTGCCGTAAGCAGTGTTGCCATTGCTCCGCAAAACTCTCAGATCATTGGCGTGGCACCGGTCCACGACCCGCTTACGAAAAAAGTTGTCGGTGTGGTGCTCACCGCCTTTTATATGGACCAAAATTATATCGACAATATCAGTCAGATCATCAACACCGGTGTGGCGATCGTCAAAGATAATGCGGCGATCGTTTCAACCATTGATCAGGGCGCGGATTACGAGACTTTGGTCAATCAGGGTTTTCTAAATACAGCTGGAACCCCGGCAACAAATGTCACTTTTAGCAATGGCGAAGAGTACCGTCTCCTGGGGCACCCGCTGATTATTTCAGAGAATCAGCAAGGCTTTGTGCTGGTAGCTCAACCCATCGAAAGCCTGTTCGCTGTCAGCCGCAATATTCAGGTGATCCTGCTGACAGTGACCGGTGTGTTCGGTCTCACCGCACTCTGGTTTTGGGTCGCAGCCTTTCTCGCGTTCACCCGCCCGCTCGCGCAACTCACACAAGCCACTACGAACATGAGCAAAGGCGACTTGAATCAAAAAGTGAACACCAACTATTTACTGTTCAAGGATGAGATCACGGTCCTAAGCGAAAACTTCAACTCGATGGCTGAAAACCTAAGCGGACTGTATTCCAACCTGGAAGAAAAAGTGGAACAGCGCACCCACGAATTGCAGGAAGCCCGCGATGATGCTGTTGCCGCGAACCGCTCAAAATCTGAATTTGTATCGGTTGTATCGCATGAACTCAAACTGCCGATGACCTCCATCAAAGGCTACAGCGATCTCATGCTCTCCGGTGCCACAGGTCAGCTTAACGAAAACCAGACCAGTTTCCTCACCACGATCCGCAACAACGTCAATCGCATGGCAACCCTCGTATCTGACCTGGCAGATATCTCACGCATCGAGAGTGGCAACCTGCGCCTGGAACCGCGTGAGGTTCCCGTGTGGGATGTGATCGATGAAGTCGTCACCCTGACCCGAACCCAGGTCACCCAGAAGAATCAAACGGTCACTGTGGATATTCCACAGGAACTTCCCAAAGCCTGGTGTGACCGTAACCGCCTGGCGCAAATCCTTACCAACCTCATAAGCAACGCCAACAAATATACGCAAGAAGGCGGCGCGATCATTGTCCATGCCACACGGGACGGCAAAATGATCCAGATCAAGATCGAGGATAACGGCTTGGGCATGACGCCAGATGACCAACGCAGCCTCTTTAGCAAATTCTTCCGCTCGGCAGATGATAAGGTGCGCGAAGCTCCAGGCACAGGTCTGGGATTGAGCATCACGAAGAACTTGATCGAACTGCAGGGTGGCACGATCTGGTTTGAGAGTGAATACCGTAAAGGGACGTCGTTCTACTTCACCGTTCCCATCCATTCGGAAATGAATACGCCTCAAGCCTAAGCCGATCATTGAATCAGTTACGAGAACAGCCCACCTCCAGCGAGGTGGGCTGTTCTCGTAACTAGACTTCGGAAGTCTTTGAGACTTCCGAAGTCTGTTCATTTCTACTCTACTTATCACCCTCATACAAATACCCCGTACCGCGCACACTGACAACCCGGTCTGAAAGCGACGGAAACGCTTCCAGCTTGTGTCGCAAACGACTAACCAAAGGACGCAGAATTTCAGGAGCTTCACGTTGGGAAGTGTCGTAACCCTGCACCAGCAAAACCAGTTCACGGTGCGAATAGACCCGCCCGGGGTTTTCGATCAGCACACGTAACAAGCGTCCCTCTGCCGGGGTGAGATGGATCACTTTATCCTTTTTGCGAACCTGGCGGCGGGAAAGATCGATATGCGTGCCGTCTTTCAAAGTGATCTCCAAGGCGACATCATCTACTTCCATGGTGGCTGTGCCACCGCGGGCTTTCAGGCGGGCTTCACGGCGCACGAGACCCTTCTTCACACTGTTGACCACCTGGGCAGGTGGAGCAGGCTTGAGCAGATAATCATGCACGCGCAACCGCAGCGCCTGAATGGCAGTTTCGGTTGTACCAAACGCCGTCAACAGGATCACTTCGGTTTCGGGCGAGATCTGGTTGACGACCTGGATCACTTCCAAACCATCCATGCCCGGCATACGCAGATCCACGATGATCAATTCGATGGGATGTGTGCGCACATACTCTACGGCAGCCTGTCCATTCGGCACCGAATTGACCGCATACCCTTCCAGGCGGAGGATCTCCGTCAGTGACTGGCGTGCAACAGGCTCATCGTCCACAACAAGAATATTCGATTTCATTTCTTATCTCCCATTGGCAAAAATAATCGGAAGCAAGCTCCAGTGTCGCGCCCGTCGATCAGATCGAGCGTGCCGCCATGTGCGGTAACAATATTGTAACTCACAGTCAACCCTAATCCAGTGCCTCCATCTTTAGTGCTATAAAAGGGTTCAAAAATATTATTGCGCTGTTCTTCAGGGATACCAGGACCCGAATCTTCGAACAACATTTCGATACCGTTCTCAACAGCACGTGCCCGTATATTCAAACTCCCGCCTCCGGGCATGGCATCCAGCGCATTCAAAATCAGATTAAAAAATATTTGTTGGATCTGGCTATTGACCACATAGATCGCAGGCAAAGACTCTGGCAGATCGGTCGTCACTTCAATATGGCGTTGACCCAATTGCTGGGAAGTTAAACTCAGCACATGTTTGAGCAATTCCAGAATATCCACCTGTTCCACTCTCACCGCGCCGGGGCGGTAAAAGTCCAACATACGCTGCATGGTCTTCATCAGGCGGTCCAGCTCTTCACGCGCCAGATCAAAATATTCCTTGCGTTTTTCCGGTGAAGCATCCTCGCGCCCGGCGATATGCAAACAATTCTGCACCGATTGCAGCGGGTTATTCACCTCATGCGCAATCGAAGCGGTCAACCTGCCAGCGGCTGCCATCTTCTCTGCACGCAGTAATGCCTCTTGAGAATCTTCCACGCGTTTTACATAACTTCGCAGGTCAGCATACAAGCGCGCATTCTCCAGCGCCACCAAAGCCTGACGCGCAAGGATCAGGAACATCTCCAGGTCGGCACCGCGAAAAGGCGGGACATTGGCGTCACGCGCGGCGAACAGCACACCGCGCAAGTTTGAGCGTGAAATCGGAATCAGGATCGCCGCACCCAGCTTGAGCGAAGAAAGCAGCGCCTGCGCTTCCGCCTCCCCCGGGCCTGTTGCATTGACGATGATCGGGTTGCCATCTGAATCCACACTGCTAACAAGATGCTTCGCAAAGCCCGATTCGTTTACATCCAGAATATTGCCGCGTTGCGAAAGCGCGGAAATATTTGCACCATCTACTTGATAATAGGCGGCATTCGTACAATTGAGGTGCACGCAAATTTCATTCACGATCAACGGGAATAATTTTTGTGTATCAGTTTCAGAAAACAGGGACTCCGTGGCATCAAACAGCGGACGCAATGCCTGCGCGCGCGCGGTATCACGTTTACGGCGATTATCTGTGATGGCTTGCTTAACCGATTCAAGCAATTCCTCGCTATGGTCGAATGGCTTGAGCACCAGTCCGTCCACTCCCTGCCGCAACGCGCGGATGGCGGTCTCTACAGTACCAAAGCCAGTCATCACCAACACAGCCACATCAGGCTGGGCGCGCTGGGCACGTGAGATCACATCAAAGCCATCGATCTCGGGCATGCGAATATCAACAAGCAAAAGATCGACGCGTTGATGCTGGAGATGTTCGATCGCTGCGCGTGGGTCGGTCAGCGCAACCACTGAATATCCCGCCCGGCTCAATACACGCTTACATAACAGCGCAATGCCAGGTTCATCATCGACAACAAGAATAGAAGCTGATTCCATAGTTTTATGTATTCGTCGCTGCGTGCCTCGCGCCTTAAGTACGAGGCGGTGAAGCAATCCCCATCATAACGTTGAGATTGCTACGGGCTAACGCCCTCACAATGACATATCCTTTACAACGGCAACCACACCGTAAATTTCGATCCAACACCCGGCTGGCTTTCTACATCGATCTGCCCGCCATGATCTGTAATAATGCCATAGGTTACTGAAAGCCCCAAGCCGGTGCCGCCGCGATTGCCCTTGGTGGTGTAGAACGGCTCAAAGATTCTAATTTGCTCTGCTGGCGTAATGCCAACGCCAGTATCTCGGACAGAAACCATAACCCAATTGCGGTCATTCCGTGACGCAGTCTCGCTTTTGATCTCCATCTCACCGCCCTCGGGCATGGCTTGCAAGGCATTATGCACGAGGTTCAGCAGCACTTGTTTCATCTGGTTGCTATCCATCGAAGCCCAAGGGAGGTCAGGTTGAAGGGTTACGGTTAATTCTACCCCGCTTGTTTGAATCAAGTGACGGCTCAAAGCAACGACATCATCAACAACTTCGTTGAGGGAGGCATTGGAACGCGTGCTCTCACTTTGCCGCGAAAAATCCAGCAACCGGCGGACTACATCGCGCGCTCGACGCGCCTCTTTCAAAACCAATTCAAGGTCACGGAATGCTTCTGAATCTTTAGGTAGATTTTCCATCACGAGCTCAGAGAAACCCGTCACCGAAGTGAGCGGATTATTCAATTCGTGTGCGATACCCGCCGCCATTTCACCTACTGCCGCCAATTTCGCAGCCTGAATCAAGCGATTCTCAGCCGAACGCTGGGCTTCCATGCGATCGTGTAATTCCACTTGCATGGAACGCAACTGACTGATCGTGATCTGCAGGCGTTGATATTGATCTGCGCTCGTGACCACCGTAGCTAGAATGCCTGCCAGTGATTCTAAAGCGATGTAATCGTTATGCGTAAAGGCATTCCGTGAACTACTTTCGACATCCACAATGCCAAGGATCTTTGTCCCCTCACGGATGGCGACACACATTTCAGAACCAGCCTGCCAGCCTTTGATGGGGGTATAACGCTTGTCTTGTAACACATCGTTGATCACCACGCCTTCGCCAGTTTCGAATACATGGCCGGTCACACCGCCAATGACCGGGTAAGCTACAGATTTCTTGGCGCGCTTGACAACATTCTGACTCGCACCACCAAAGCCGCCTATGGTCAGATTTCCCCTTTCATCTGCAATGAAAACAGCCGCAAGTTCATAGGCAAAATAGCGCGCCAATAGATCGGCTGTAATTTCAGCAACCTCGCGCGAGTCGGTTAACCCGATCACTTGCTGAACCACTTCGTGGATAAGTTCCAGGTTCCGCGCGCGTCCCTCGGCTTCTTCGCGCAAACGCGTGTAATCGGCAAGGCTTGCCAAATGGCTGGCAATCACCACCAGCAGGCTTTCATCATAGGGATTAAACGCGTTCGCGCGCGCGCTTTCCACGCTCAACAAACCGATCGTCTGTTCTCGAAATCGCAATGGGATATATAAACCCGAAATAGCATTTTCATACAGTGGCAGGTCAACGCTGGTCTGGTCTTCGCCAAGGCGCACCTTTTGACTGCCCTGCAACAAAGGCGCCACCCGATGCTCATCCACAGCTCGTAGTGTGGATGTCATGTTCCCATCCTTGACACGATATTCGTGCAGGATCTGATTATCAGAAGATAGCAAATAAAGAATGATCAGTTCAGTCCCAAAGGCACGTGCCAGAATGGCAAACACGCGCCGCGCGATCTGATCAAGGTTGCGCCCGGAGGACACCGTCAACGCAAAATCATTCAACATGGCGAGGCGCCGCAGATGCCCGGACATTTCAGCGATGGTCATGATGGTTTCAATAGCGGGCGCGATCTGAGTAGAAAGATCGATCAGGCGATTCCACTCATCGCCTTTGAATTCACTCACCCGCCAAAGCACCAGCGTCCCGATCAAACGCTGACCGATCACAAGCGGGATGCATGTCCATAACTTGGTGTTGGATTTCAACCCCTTATGCGGAATCTGACTCCACAGCGGATCGCCGCGATTGATCACCATCGGCGTAAGGTTACGGTTCATGCGCCGGAACGGAGTGTGGGCGTCGATCGAAAGGCTTTGATCCGCACTGGAAGCTGCGTTCCACTGCGCACGCACCTCAAGCGCGTCACCACGTCGAACGGCGAGAAAGCCACCTTGGACGGTAACAAGCCGAACGAAGGAAATGAGCGCGCGGTCCAAAGCCCGCGGCAAGTCATACGGATTCTCCGAATCCAGATCGGGGATCAATAACGACGCGGCAACAGACGAAGAAGGCGAGACATCCTCACCTTCAGTCTCGTTGTGCATGCCGGACACAACCAAACGCCATAAGCGCTGCGACTCAATGCTCAATTGCCCCGCGCCCACAAGCACAACTCGCGAAATCCCCTGCAGCGGGAAAGCGAACAAACGCTCGGCTTCCAATTTGCTCGAACTAGGAATTGAAACAGAACGGCTCTGTCCGCCGCTGAGCGCACCACACAACCACGAGTCCACTTCACCTTTGCTCAAGAATTTCACCAGCGCGGGCTGGGTCTTCTTGCCCAAACGATACTGTGTCACCACGCGCCATTTCCCCATCTCGCGCTCTGCCAACACCGACCAGACGGCATTCGTCAATTGACTGGCTTCTTTGAGTTGATAATCAACATTCGTTTGCGTAGGCATTGGGTTAATTATACAGCAGGTTGTAAAGCGAGATAGTATCTCGCTTTACAATGGTAGAATCATTTTATGACTGACTTAATCGTAATCGGTGGCGGACTCGCAGGCAGCGAAGCCGCCTGGCAAGCCGCCCAACGTGGGCTTAAAGTTAAACTCTATGAAATGCGCCCAAACCTCCAAACCGGTGCGCATCAGACCCATGACCTGGCTGAATTGGTTTGTTCCAACTCGCTCGGTTCCAACCTCCCCGATCGCGCCTCAGGCGTGCTCAAAACCGAAATGCGCATGCTCGGTTCCATGCTGGTAGAGTGCGCCGAGTCTACGGCGTTGCCTGCGGGCGGCGCACTAGCAGTGGACCGCGAACGTTTTGCACAACTCGTGACGGAACGCATCTCCAATCACCCCAACATTGAAATCGTGCGGGAAGAAATGCAAGCGATTCCGGACACGCCCACCATCATCGCCAGCGGACC
>CAZMQE010000068.1:0-2322 GCA_964568115.1 uncultured Anaerolinea sp. | reverse complement strand
CAGTTGCGGCAGGATAACCTCGCGGGCAGTTTGTATAACATGGTTGGTTTTCAAACCAATCTCAAATTCCCCGAACAAAGACGCGTGTTACGTTTGATCCCCGGTCTTGAGAACGCCGAGTTCCTGCGCTACGGACAAATGCATCGCAACACGTTTATCGCTTCACCAAAACTTTTGCGTCCCACTTTGCAACACAACCAGCGTGATGATCTTTTCTTCGCGGGTCAGATCACTGGCGTTGAGGGCTACATGGGTAATATTGCCACCGGTCTGCTCGCAGGCATCAACGCCGCGCGATTGCAACAGCATGAAGAGCCTCTCACGCTTCCGCAAACTACCATGCTTGGAGCGCTTTGTCATTACGTCACCCACGCTGACCTCAAAGACTTCCAACCCATGAAAGCCAACTTCGGGATTCTACCGACCATGCATTTCAGACCCAAATCTGGCAAACGTGAACGCGGTCAACTGTATGCAGATCGCGCACTAAAAGATCTGGAACGCGCACTCAGCGGTGATGTCCCTGCTGTTGCCAGCACTGTGTACGCCAATCAATAACATGACAAAGAAATCCATCGCGCTCTACCTCACCATCATTGGACTCTTGCTCGTCAGCGCCGTTGGCTGGTATATGTATGCGCTTCTCTCTCAGCCGGAACCTGCTTCAGCGTCCTTTGACGGTCAACGCGCGTATGCCGATGTACAGACGCAAGTCGCTTTCGGGCCGCGCAGCCCCGGGACGGATGGGCATGCCCAAATCGTAGCATGGATGCGGGCGGAGTTGGAGTCCGCTGGCTGGCAGGTGGAAGTCCAGGAGTCCGAAGCGTTGGGGCATCCCGTTCAAAATATTGTCGCCAAAAGAGGTGACGCGAGTCCACAGATCATTCTAGGCGCACACTACGACTCGCGCATGTATGCTGATAATGATCCTGACCCAGCCAATCACACCCAACCTGTCCCCGCTGCAAACGATGGCGCCTCGGGTGTAGCAGTCTTGCTTGAACTCGCGCGGACATTGCCTAAAGATTCTGTTCCCACGTGGCTGGTGTTTTTCGATGCCGAGGATAACGGGCGCATTGAAGGCTGGGATTGGATCTTGGGTTCGCGCGAATTCGTAAAGAACAATGTTCTTCAACCTCGCGCCGTGGTTGTGATCGATATGATCGGTGATGCAGATTTGAATATTTACAAGGAACGCAATTCAAACGCGGGCTTGACCGATGAAATTTGGGGTGTAGCAAACAGTTTGGGATACGAGAAACAATTCATCGCAGAATACAAATATTCGATGGAAGATGACCATACCCCGTTTTTAGAAGCTGGCATCCCGGCGGTGGATATTATTGATTTCGATTATCCCTATTGGCACACCGTGGGAGATACAACCGATAAAGTTTCAGCCGAAAGCTTGGAAGTTGTGGGTAAAACATTATGGACCTGGATTACCCAACAAAGCCAGCAGAACTGATAAAATAAGTTATGTCATGCTGAGGAGGGCAATGCCCAATCCAGCGGCACTACAAACATGCCTAGGAAAAAGACCGCTCTCGCTCCCATTCAAAAAGTGCTTGCCAAGGTTCGTCCCGTGTGGGTCGAACGCGTAGGACAAGAGTTGGCACGCGGCATGGAAGTGCGCGCCGGGTTCGAAGAACAACTAGGGCGTTTCTTCGACCTGCTCGAACAATCCGTCACCACCGGCGACCCAGCCTGGATGGATGCCATTCTGCTCGATTGGGCAAAATCATCCACCGAGTCTGATCTCAATGAAGGTTTGTATCACGTTTCGTTTCTGCTCAATCACATGATCGTGCTGACCATTCAAGTGGCACGCGATGAATTGGCAAAGCAACAGGCGCTCGACCTGCTCGCCGCAGTCATCCCGATTTACACATACGGCTTGGGCGTGGTCGCTCGCTACGAAATGGAGACCCGCGTAGCGCACATTTCCAGTGAAATGGAAAAAGTGCAAAAACAAATGGCACGGGTGGATAAGAGCAAATCAGCGTTCATTTCGGTGGCGGCACATGAACTCAAAACTCCCATCACCCTCATTGAGGGCTATTCCGCGATGATCCAGGATCTGATCCGCGAAAATAAAGGTGCGAGCCTGGATAGCCTAATGAGCGGTATGAGTACAGGCATCGTGCGCCTGCGCGGGATCGTGGACGACATGATCGATGTATCCATGATCGATAACGACCTGCTGCGTTTGAACTTCCAGCCCATGCAGATCACCACCATGATGGATGCGTTAAGTTACGAATTCGAGACTTCGCTGCGCAATCGCAACTTAACCCTAGAACGCAAGGATTTTGAAGGCAA
>CAZMQE010000067.1:5812-12646 GCA_964568115.1 uncultured Anaerolinea sp. | reverse complement strand
TTGACATGCACATGAAAAAATCCCACTATATGGTCATGCCGAATCCGCTCGGTTTGATATTTGAAGAAGAACTCGCACGCTGCCTCTTCACTTTCGCTCTCAAACATGGTCTCCTGGTCGAGTCCGCGTTCGGTGTAGAAAACCTTCCACAGACCGTCTATTTTCATCAGGCAGTAAACATCCGAATCGCGATAGCCAATGGAGTAATGCGCTTTGCTACAAGCTTCTTCTTCCAGGCGACGTTCTAATTCCTGAATGTTCATATAGCTCACCTATGGACAGGTATTCTGCAAATGTTCTTCAAAATCCACCGCAAATAAATGATAACCCGAGCCGTCACATTTGGCGCGGAAGAAATAATACGGGGTCTCTGTTGGGAAAGCCACAGCCTGCAACGCACCCAAACTGGGATTGGCGATCGGCGCAGGCGGATAACCTCCGTATAGATAGGTGTTGAACGGCGAATCATATTGCAGGTTATCCAAACTAAGCGGATTCGTCCACCAGGTCCCTTGTCCGAAGTTATATCCCAGCGCATACTGGACGGTGGGGTCCGCTTCGAGCTTCATGCCAATACGTAAGCGATTTAAATATACAGATGCAATGACCGGCTGCTCCTCAGCATGCACAGCTTCACGCTCCACAATGGACGCGAGCGTCACAGCTTGACGGACAGTCAGTCCCTGTTGTTCGAAGCCGTTGCGCATGTCCAGTGAAAGATGCAAGGCGAAATTGCGGACTAACGCATCCACGAGTTCGGTGGCAGAGGCGTTGCGTGAAAAGATATAGGTATCGGGGAAGAGAAATCCCTCGGTAGAATTTGCATCGGCAAGGAAATCAAATTCGAGGTGCTGGGAATTTGTCAGCGTGAGAAATTCTTCGGGCGTGATGGACAAGCCAGAGGTCGGGAGCGAAGCGGCGATCTCTTCCATCCGCCAGCCGGGGAGCACGACAAATTCAACTTCGGAGGAAGTCGCATCTTGTAGTTCGCGCGCGATATCGATCGCAGACATTGCCGCACTCAGGCGATATTCCCCCGCTTGAATGGAGGTATCCAACCCGGCATAGATCAGATAGGCGCGGAACGCTTCGGCGTCACGGATCAAACCCACCTCTTGCAAATGGGCTGCGACCGAATTCACCGACTCGCCGGTATCGATCACAAAAACCTGTTCCCCTCCATTCTCGGTTATGGGCCGGGTGAGCAAGCCATCGTACCAAAGCAATTGCGCTGAATACTGCACGCGCTGCGAAAGCGTGAGCCACGTCGCGGGCGGACCGTAGATCCGCCTGGCTTGGGATGGGATGGTGAAGGTTATGAGGAAAAGGCAAATACAGAGGAGAATAACAACGACGATGAGAATTGGGATGAATTTGCGCATATGATGTTTTGCTGGTCGAGTAGCCCCGCATGGTTTTGGCGGGGCGTATCGAGACCATAGTGTAAGCAACAGTGTTCCTGTTAGTAGCGGTCTCGATATGTCCTCGGCTGTCGCCTCAGACTACTCGACCACCAGATTATTTTTTAGCTTCGATATACGACCTCAGAATCATCACCGCCGCAAGTTCGTCCATGTGACCGGAACGCTTTTTGCGTGAGACGCCCATTTCGATTCTAGTTGCACGAGCATCTTGAGTGCTGAATGATTCATCGAACAATTCAACGGGAAGATTCGTCTGTTCTTTCAAGGCTTCGGCAAACTTTGCGGCACGCCGACCAGCGAGATTCGGGTTGCCTTCTTCGTCAAAAGATTGACCGATCACGATCAGCCCTACTTCGTTTTCAGAGGCGAGGTTCGCTACCTGCGCCGCATCCAACAAACGCGACACATGTTTGATGACCCGCAGCGGACTCGCGATCGTCGCTGTTGGGTCACTGAGCGCGAGACCGATCCGCTTTTCGCCGTGGTCAACTGCAAGAATTCTCATACATCCCCTGTTTTGAAACACGGGGACACGCAGTCACGGAGATTTTTAAAATATTTTCTCAGTGTCTCCATGTCTCCATGGTTAACGAGTCTTTTCATTGCGATACTACCTCAATTCGAAACGGCAAAAGTGGCACAAGCGGCCACCAGGATGGTGACAATCGTATTTCAGGTGAACTGGCAGAAGGTAAATTTTCATTCAGGTTCGCTTGCGCTGTCTTCACACCATACCCCAGCACCAATTGCGTTACCTGTGCCGTGTCCAATGTCTGAGCGATCACTCGCTCAGCACGCATCGTCCAATGCAGGGAGCCATCTTCCACCTGAAATGGATTCGTCGTTGGCTTCACGGTCACGGCGTCAGACGTTGTGCGAAAGCCCGAGGGTAGAGCCGCGTTCATCGCCAGCGCGGCAAGCTCGGTTAAGTCTGAAGCGGAGGCGTATTGGACAGTGTACTCCACTTGCATGGTCAACGTTAATTTGGTGCCAGCCGCCCCGGCAGGCGGGTCATATTCTTCAGAAAAAATTTGCGAAGCCGTCAACGTATTTTCAAAAAGCATGTCGCCGGAATTTAATTCGTTCAACAGATTTTCGCGCGCGCGGTCAGCAAGGTTACTCAGCAGCAGGTCTTTCACGCGCGTACGATCAGCGTCACTCGCCTGCACCGATGAAAGCTCGCGTCCGCCTGTGGTGGGTTCAAGATTCGAAACCGAAAGCGAAAGCCCCAACCGCCCTTCAATCGCATTGAGTGTTTCAGCCTCCAGATTGCCCGCGATACCGCCCTCCACCGCTTCGATCGGCAGCTCGATCTTTTTACCAACGCCCGCATCCACCGCGCCATCTTCGGTGGTGATAAAACGAATCGCATCCGCGGTTTGAACAACTGTGCCCGCAGGGATCGTCACTGCCTGTTGGGTGAGATTACGAAACTCCGCAACACCCTTTGCCTTCGATTGCGGCACAATACCTTCGCCCGTCACCAGCACCGTTTGCGTCCCATCCACCACGACTCTTTTTTCATGCGCCGGAATACTGCCCGTGATAAACACTGAGTCTACTGACGGATTCGCGCTGACAGAGATCATGATACTTTGCGTTTTGGTGACCGGCTTCAAGCGGACTTGCGCGCGCGGAATGAACAATGCGACCAGCGCCAACACCGAGACGACACCGATCAAAAATGCCAGCACACGTGTGACCGGATGCAAACGCCACGCCTCTTCCCTGACTTGTGCCTGCTCCCGTTTCTCGCGCAGACTCTTATCTGGGACTCTGTGAAACAACTTACGATGTTTGCGCTTGGGCCACGCCACCCTCTGCGCCTGCCCCGCGGATTCAAACACCGGAATCCCCAACGCCTCCGCCTCCGCCCGGACTCGGCGTGTACGCGTCACAAGTCCCAACTGCGCGCCCAACGAGGCAGCGTGACGTTGCAAGACCTTCAAATCCACCTGCCGCAAGGTGACCTTTTCAAACTTGGGCCACACCAACAAAATGCGCGGTGTCTTCGCCCACGATAAGCGATCGCGGACGGAGATGAGGTCATCGTGTGATTCGAGGGTGATGATCTGGGTTTTCATTTAACTCAATGACAGTGTAACTCAACATTAATCATTTGCATCTGCCGAGGACACGATATTTATTTTGTAATACAAGGACATGCACTCATTAACAAAAAATTTGGGATTATCGTTTGGTTCGTATGTAATCCAATGTGGGATTGGATTAACGTAAACTTCATTTTTTCCGACAAGCAATGCCTGTGTTATTTGCTGATCTCGCAAGTCCCACTCACTAGCGTATGTAGTTGCAAGTTGAATTTCTCTGGCAAGGTCAACAGCTTTTGCTCCCATCGAATAACCCAGGGACAGAACAAGAACGGTGCAAAGCACAACCTGAGGGGTAGCGCCGCGAAGCAAAACAAAATTAGCGAGAATTTGACCGCTCATAAAACCAGAACATATTACACCCCATACCAAAAAGTACACTGGGGTAATCAACGAAGAATCTGAGGGTGCAGTAGATTGACCAAACGCCGCCGGAGGAAAGCAACAAAAAGCAAAAAACAATCCCGCCAAAATCGCAATCACAACATGTCGAAATCTGAACGCCAGACGACCGGACAACAACGCGCCAATTGACAGACTACCAAAGAAAACACCTATGAAAATGCCGGTTTTTACAGGCGACAGCAATATGCCATACAAAAATTCAAAATAGAATCGTGCAGCAATTGACAAGATACCAATGGGCGCGGGGGGAGGTGGAGAAAATGCCTGACGCTCCGCATTCCCGGGCGCCAATACCATGAGCGCCAAAGCAAGGATGCCGCCCAACAAGCCGGCAGATAGAAAAATACTACTTGGGCGAATCCATGCTTTACGATACTTTATCACTTCCAAGATTAAGAGTAGTGACAGAAGAATCAATAACAATGGCGTGAATGGTTCGCTAAATCCGCCAATCATTAATACGCTTAAAAAGCTGGCTATGCACCAATATACAAATGTTTTTGAAAACGCCGTGCTTTGCGCTAAGAAAAAGAACATCGACAGATACAGGGGGAATAAAATCAAAGGCGGGATGTAGCCTCTCAAACCTCCCCACCACACAACCGAGGCAGATGGGTTCGGACTCCCGATTAACGTCGCCGTTATAACCAATAAACTAGCAGCCAGAGAAATAAGCATTTGCCGATCGAATCCGAAATACTTAAGCGCGGCAAAAACAAACCATGTAAGGGACAGTACCCAAATCAGTAGAGCCAACGGCGTGACAAAACCAATTCCAGTTCTGCCAAACAAGCCAAGCAAGCCATCTGCAAAGCTTGCAGAATACCCACCGTGCCATGAAATATACCAATACCAAACAGAACGCAATACACCAAGTCTTTCCGAATAGTAAACGGAGCAAAAATCATCTGCCATTAATTGAGAGAAGGAACCCAGATAAATATACAAACTTACAATTCCAGACGAAAATAAAATCAAAATCAGCTTTACCGTTCTTAACATCCAACACCGCCTACGATTCTCACAAGTAAGTTACTTACCGCAAAAACCAGATCATTGACATGCAATTCGAGCATGCTGATTTGAGTTTTCACTACGGCAATTATAGCGTACCGCGACATGCTTCGCGATATCGCCTTGACCTGCATTTTTTGCGGCTGATTTTTGTTTTAAAAACACCGTTGATCTCGATACACTCGCAGCTAGCGCTCGCCACTCGACTACCAAGTTTTCTTATTTCCTTGACCTCTGCCCTCAATTTATGTATATTCGATAATCATCAACCACGAGGAGAGACAATGACTGACAAAGCAGGCATTATTATCATGAACGCGCGCATCTTCACCAGCGATGAAGCGAACCCGCGCGCGGAAGCGATTGCTATAAAAGGCAATCGCATTGTTTATGTGGGGACAAACGCCGAGGCAGAAGCATTCAAGGATGCGTCCACACGCGTCATCGATGCGCAGGGACACACCCTTACACCCGGTTTCATTGACACGCATGTGCATCTGCTCTGGGGCTCCATCTGGATGGGCAATGCGCAATTACAGGAAGTACGCACAAAAGAAGATCTGAAAAAGATTCTGGTTGAATTTGCTGAAGCGAACAAAACCTCTGAATGGGTCGTGGGACGCGGCATCCGCTACAACATCGTATCTACGCGGCAGGAGCTGGATGAGATCATTGCAGACCGCCCCATTTACATAGGCGCATTCGATGGACACACTGGCTGGGCAAACACCAAGGCGCTTGAGATGGCAGGTATTCTCAAGGACGACGGGCGTGAGTTGACGAACGGCATCATCGTCCGCGACGAACATGGACTTGCCGCGGGCGAACTCCGCGAAGGTGATGCGATGCACACCGTTTTTGGTCTGGTCCCAGTACCGGATGCAAACCGCAAACGCGAACTTCTCAAACTCGGGATCAAGGAATTTAACAAGACCGGCATCACCAGCGTCCACAACATGAATGGTGATATGGAAGAAATGCTGGCATACGCCGCGCTCGAAGATTCGGGCGAGATGAACATGCGGGTGTACGTGCCATATCACGTCAAGCCCGAGACGAAAGAAGAAGAGTTGAAAGAAGCTGCCGAAATGGCAAAAATCCAAATGGATTACGTGCGCGGCGGTGCAGCAAAATTCTTTATGGATGGCGTGTGGGAATCATACACGGCGTTCAATATTGACCCCTATGCGGACGATCCCAGTGTCGGTATTGTCGCCCCGATCTTCTCGCTTGAACACTTTGTACGCATGGCAAGTCTGTGTGACAAAATGGGCATGCAGATCGCCGTTCATGCGTGTGGGGATGGCGCAGTGCGGCAAACGCTCGATGGCTACGAAGCCATTCAAAAGGCGAACGGGAAGCGGGACAGCCGTCACCGTGTTGAACATATCGAAGTCTGTCAGCCAGAAGATATGCCACGTTTCAAGGAATTAGGGGTTATTGCTTCCATGCAGACCTCGCATTCACCATTTAGCCTTGAAGATGATGTCGTGTGGACGAAGCGTACCGGTCCGCAGCGCTGGCATATCTCTTTCCCCTGGCGCGACTTGAAAAATGCTGGCGCGCATCTTTCGCTGGGCAGTGATTGGACAGTGGCACCCTTCGACCCCATGGTCAATATCTATGTGGCACTCAATCGCAAGAAGCTGGCAGAAGAGAACCCAAATCAAAACTTAACGCTTGAGGAGTGCATCATCGGCTACACCCGCGATGCGGCATATGTGGAATTCAAAGAAAACGAAAAGGGACAACTCAAAGAAGGCTATCTCGCTGATCTCGTTCTGTTCTCGCATGACTTGTTTGAAGTAAAACCTGAAGAGATCATGTCTGCCAAGGCTGTGCTGACGATGATCGACGGCAGGATCGTGTTTGAAGAGTAA
>CAZMQE010000067.1:0-5712 GCA_964568115.1 uncultured Anaerolinea sp. | reverse complement strand
GGAGTCGTGCGCCTCATGCCGGGTGGTCCGCTGGCACAGGCTGAACGCAATCCCAATGTCACACCGGAACAACTTGCCGCGCTGCGTGTGCGCCTTGGGCTCGATCAACCCTTACCCGTTCAATACGTGAAATGGATTCAAGCCTTTGTACTCGAAGGTGACTGGGGGTACTCGATCAAATTTCGCCGCCCCGTTGCCGATATGATCGCAGAGCGCTTACCCGCCACCCTTTTATTATTTGGCGTTGGCTTTCTGGTCACCTTGCTGATCGCCATTCCCATCGGCGTCTATTCAGCGATCAAGCCCTACTCATTCTTCGACAACCTCATCACCACATTAAGTTTTGCGGGGCAAAGTGTGCCGGTCTACTGGCTGGGCTTGTTGCTGATCGTAGTCTTTTATCTCCTCATCAAAAACCCTTTTAGTTCAGGTCCTCTGTTCCCGGCGGGCGGTATGTATACCATTGGCAAGGAAGGCGATGTGCTTGATCTGATTTGGCATTTGGTTCTGCCTATCATCGCCGTCAGCGCCAGTTGGATCGCCTGGTATTCGCGCTTCCTGCGTTCCTCCATGCGCGATGTGCTGAACGAGGATTACATGCGGACTGCGCGTGCCAAAGGCTTACCGATCCGCCTCGTCCACTTTCGGCATGGGTTGCGCAACGCCTTGTTGCCCCTCGTCACGATGATGGCACTGGACCTGCCCTCGGTCTTCGGCGGTGCGGTCTTCATCGAAACAATTTTTTCCTGGCCCGGTATGGGACGTCTCTTTTGGGACGCCGCCCGTGGACGTGACTATCCCGTTCTGCTGGCGGTGGTGATGATCGAAGCCGCGCTCATTCTGACCTTCAACCTGCTCGCTGATATCCTATACGGATTCCTCGACCCACGCATTCGCTATGACTGATAAATTATCTGTACCCGAATCGATCTTCTCAACCTCAGCCCAACCCGAAAGCTTATCGGCGTTGATCTGGCGGCGCTTCAAGCGCCATCGCTTCGCATTCTCGTCTGCCATTGTCCTGGCAGTTATGATCGTGCTAGTCTTTGCCGCCCCGCTCAGTGGCTACACTGCCACGGAACAGAATCCCAAAAACGAATTTGCAAAACCGACCGCTGAGCATTGGTTTGGCACCGATGAATTGGGACGCGATATTTTCACACGCATTTTGTATGGCGGACAAATCTCACTGGCAGTGGGAATATTTTCAACGCTGTTTTCGTTATCGGTTGGGGTGATCGTTGGGGCGCTTTCTGGTTATTATGGCGGCTGGGTCGATAACATCCTCATGCGCATCACAGACACTTTTCTCATCATGCCCGTGGTGTTTGTCCTGATCCTCTTCAGTGCCCTGCTTCGTGAATTACCCGGAGCCGCAGAATATCGCAACAGTGTGTGGATCGTGATCATCGCCATCAGCGCCTTTGCCTGGATGTGGCCCGCCCGCATCGCCCGTGGATTGTTTCTGGTCCTGCGCGAAAAGGAATTTGTCTCCGCTTCAAGAGCGCTCGGCGCCAGTGATGCGCGCCTGATCTTTTTGCGCATCCTGCCGAACAGCCTCGGACCGCTATTGGTCAGCGCAACACTTCAGATGGCATACGCCATCATTACTGAATCGGGGTTGAGTTACCTGGGCTTTGGAGTCCAACCACCAACGCCAAGCTGGGGAAATATATTAGAGAGCGCCCAGATCCATGTCTATCGCGCGCCCTGGCTGGCGGTATTCCCAGGCTTGATGATCTTCATCACGGTGATGGCGATCAACTTTATTGGCGACGGTCTCCGCGATGCGTTTGATCCGTATGTTGTGCATGAGAAGTAATCACTTATTTTTTGGTGGTCGAGTAGCCCTGAGCGCTCTTTGCGACACTTGCACCTGGCGCAAGTGCAGGTGAGGGCATATCGAGACCACCAGTAAGCAAAGATATCTTTGTTATTAGAATTACTTTTGGAACATGCTGGTTTCGATACGTGGCGCAACGAACAGCGCCACTACTCAACCAACAGATTATTCTGAAAAAAAAGGAGAAGAGAGCATGAAAAACAAATTGTTTGCTTTATTGGTCATCTTGGGGTTAATGATCACGGCTTGTGGCGGCGGAGCAGCCTCGAGCGGAGGTGGAGGCGGGACGGTCGTCCTGATCATCCCTGAAGAACCCGCAGGCCTCAATCGTTATCTTGCAGACGCCGCGATTGTCAATCAGGTTTCGGATGCAACTGTCATTGGATTAACAACTGCAAATGAAAAAGGTGAATATGTAGCGCGTCTCGCCGCGGAGTTGCCAACGCTTTCTGATGACAATAAAACCGTCACGTGGAAATTGCGTGAAGGCTTGAAGTGGTCGGATGGCGAACCGCTGACATCCGATGATATTAAGTTCACCTGGGAAGCCGTGTCAAACCCAAACAGCGGCGCATTCAATGGAACTGCCGGTATGGAATTGATCACTGGCATCGATACGCCCGATGCGGTGACAGCCGTCGTCCATTACAGTGAGCCCTTTGTCGGTTACCTCGGACAATTCTCCGCTGCGCTGTTGCCACGACACGCCACCGGCAAACCCGAAGAAATGACCACTTGGGCATATAACATGAAGCCCGTTGCCGCAGGTCCCTTCATGGTGAGTGACTGGCGCAGCGGCGAAAGCATTACGATGGACCGCAACCCAAATTATTACGAGGCAGGCAAACCCTATCTCGATAAGTTGGTTTTCCGCATTGTGCCGGAAGCTGCTTCGCAAACAGCCTTGATGATCCAGGGTGAGGCTCAGGTCCATTTGTGGCCCGGCGAAGATAAAGTGGATTATGACAAAGCTCTAAATGGTGCAGGTGAACAAGTGCTGGTGCCGGGCATTTGGAATATGGCAATTGACTTCAACTTAAGCAAGCCCGGCGATAATGACCCGTCGGCTTCTGCGCCGCACCCCATCCTTGGCGATCTGCGCGTGCGACAGGCAATTTCGTATGCCATTGATTACGATACGCTCATCACCGATGTGTTGAATGGACAAGTCTCCCCCTCGACCAGTCCGTTTGCCTATGGCTGGTACAAATGCGATATCCCGCGCATGTATAATTTTGATGTTGAAAAAGCCAAACAGCTTTTGACCGACGCGGGTTGGGTGGAAGGTCCAGATGGCATCCGCGTGGCAAAAGGTGCGCTGTACGCAGAAGATGGCACACGCCTCTCTTTGGAACTTCAGGGCTACACCAGCTACGACCCGTTGGACCGCACGGAACAATTTATCGTTGAGAATCTCAAAGCGATCGGTGTCGAAGCCAATATCCAAAACTATGATTTCTCGATCATCTTCGGCTCATTCTCTGATGGTTCTCCGCGTATGACCGGCGACTTCGATATGCTGATCTTTGACCGCGGCTACAACCTGGAACCACAGGGCAGCGTTCAAGACACGTATTCATCCACCAATATTCCCAGTGCAGATAATCCCGATGGCGGCAACGTGTACCGCTGGATCAACCCCAAAGCGGATGAAGCCATCGCTGCGGCTGGCAGCACCTTCGATCAAACCGCACGCCGCGATGCCTATTGCCAGTTGGGCAAACTGATTCAGGAAGATGCCGTGCAAAACTACATTTACCTCTTCCAGGATGGCTACGGCTTCAGTTCCAAACTGACCGGTTACACCGTCAGCACCTGGGGCAGTATGACCTGGGATGCGCAAAACTGGAGCTACAAATAAAGCGCAAAGTTAAGTGCATACTCGTGCTGTTGACACTTGGTTAAGTTAATCGTGGATGAGTTGTAAGTATCTAAAGTCGGAAACGCATGTAAAATAAGCGCTTCAAAGTAAATAAAAAGAAAGAGACGAGTGTTCCACTCGTCTCTTTCTTTACAAAGACAGGAACGCAAAGGAATATTTTCATGGATGGCTTGAAACACTTTAAAGCGCAGGCGATTATTTTCGATAAAGATGGCACGCTCATTGACTTTGACGCCATGTGGGGCGGTTGGGTCGTTTTCCTCGCAGAACAGTTACATCAGATCAGCGGACTGCAAGTCCGCAAGCCGTTATGTCTGGCAATGGGATACGACGACGCCAACAAGAAAGTGCTGGCACATGGCAAATTGGCAGCGACACCCATGGCACAGCTCTATCGCCTGACCGTTGAAGTGATGCAGTCACTTGGCTTGAGTGCAGAACAAGCGGAACGCGTTGTGGAACAAGGTTGGTGCATTCCTGACCCGGTAGTATTGGCAAAGCAATTCACTGATACGCGTGATCTATTCTATAAATTACACAGCCAAAAAATCAAGATCGCCATCGCCACCACGGACGACCGCGCACCTACGCAAGCGATGATCGAAGCCTTCGACATCGAAGAATATCTCACCACCATGGTCTGTGCGGACGATGGCATTCCTGCCAAGCCCGCCCCCGATATGGTGTTGACGATTTGTGAACGAATGAAAACGGACCCAGCGAAGGTGATGGTGGTTGGGGATACAACGGCGGATTTGAAAATGGCGCGCGCGGCGGGCGCAGGGATGGTTGTTGGCGTGCTTTCGGGCGTCTCCGCCTCTGCTGATTTAATCCACTACGCCGATGTCTTGATCGAATCAGTGGACGAGCTCCATGCCTATGTTGAAGCGTTGGCAGAGCATGAAGCGGCACAAAAACGGAGTGGACTCAATCCAGATTTCGCGTTTTAGCCTTAAGCGCTTATTGTTTCTCAACACGTGCCAACCAGGCGCGTATATCTGGCTCATGGTCGTCATGGAAATGATAAAAGAATTCACCAACAGCGAAGCGTTGATCGCCCAACCATACGAGATAAAAATCCCTATCGTTCTCGTGCGTATTTCTATGCGGACATCCTCGGGTAAGCCTTCAACAACAGCCATAAGCTGCTGAAATACTTGCTGCGATTCATCCAGGACTTCGCGTACTGAGTGCCCATGCGTGGACTCATAGATCCACGCGTTGATCTCATCGTCAGTTTGTAGATGTGCGGGCCAGGGCGGAGGCGGTTCGGATTCGCCGCGTTGTGCAGCCTGTATGCGGGCGATCAATCTGGGCTGCCAGCCATAATACAGATGCGCGACCATATCTTTGAAGGACCAGTCACCGTTCACGCCGGGTTGATCCATGCGCGCCGCGCCAATCTCTTCGAGTAAGGCTTCCCACTGTCGATACTCTTCCTGCAGCCAATCTAAAAGTTCAGATTTCTTCATACATAACTCCTTTGGTTAGTTGAGGAATCAACTTCTCTGAGGGTACTCATCCTCAAGCGGACGCGATTTCAAATTCACTGAACCAGGTATTTTTTCAACGCGGCAATTTGCGATCTTCTGAAAGCCTGCACAACAGGCACCTGGAGATCAAACACATCGAAACCATGAAATGCGCCGGAGACAATTTCAATTTCGCACTCGACGCCGCACGCTTTCAGTCTTTGCGCATACGCCACATCTTCATCATGAAATACATCCAACGTCCCCACGCCGACCCAAGCCTTGGGTAAACCTGAAAGATCTGCGCGCCGCGCAGGCACAGCATAAGCAGGGACATCGTCTGCTCCACATTGCTTTCCGAGATACGACTCCCATCCATATCGGTTGCTCTTTTGGTTCCAGGTAATGTTACTGCTGTCATCAATGTCAGTGCGCAGAACCGTTCGATCATCCAGCATCGGGTAGACAAGCAATTGAAAAACAATGTTGACCTCCTGCCGATCATGCGCAAGTTG
>CAZMQE010000066.1:10934-12670 GCA_964568115.1 uncultured Anaerolinea sp. | reverse complement strand
GTTCAGAGATGCCAAGTTGGACGGCGATCTCTTTACTGCGCTCACCGCGCGCAACAGAGATAAGCACTTCGAGTTCCCGGTCAGTCAGGTTGACAGGTTCATTTGATTCTTTTTTCGGGGTATTGGCTTGCGAGAGTACGCGTGCCATGATCTCTGGTTTCAGTAATGTCTCACCACGTGCGGCGGCGCGGATGGTGTCGAACAATGTGTTCCTGTCTGTATCTTTCAAGAGATAGCCGTGCGCTCCAGCTTGAAGTCCGCGGAGCATGAGTTCATCTTCGTTGAAAGTCGTCAGGATGACAACGGCGATATTCGGTTGGTCAACGCGCAGTCTTTCGATGGCGGTCAAGCCGTCCATATTGGGCATGCGCAGGTCCATCAACACTACATCGGGTTTGAGTTTTTTGCATAAGGTCAATGCTTCGTTACCATCGGAGGCTTCGCCTACGAGCTCGAAATCATTCTCGGTTTCGAGGATCAGGCGCAGTCCCTGACGGATGATGAGATGGTCGTCGGCGATGAGAATTTTTATCATATAGGAATATCAATTCTAATTGTTGTGCCCTTGCCGTTGTTACTTTGAATTTCAAAACTGCCATTCACCAGGCGGACACGTTCTTTGATCCCAAGAATCCCATAATGACCGGATGGGATGGCTGACGCGTCAAAGCCTCGACCATCATCCTGAATCGTGACCGAAAGGCTTTTGTCTTTCATCCGAACATCGACTGCCACGTTGTGTGCTTGGGCGTGATTCGCAACGTTGGTGAGCGCTTCGGCAACAGCGCGGACCAACGTCTCAGTAACGGGAGCAGGCAACGGCGGAATTTGATCCGTGTGAAAAAGGATGGGGATGCCAGTAGCGTTCGTGAAGCGGGAAATCTCGAGGCGCAGCGCAGAGTCTAGATCATCCAAAGAAGATTGACGCAGGTCGTCAATGGCGCGGCGCGCATCGGCGAGGGTGGCGCGCGCCTGTTCCATGGCGTTGCCAATAATGGACTGCGCCTTGGCGGTGTGATTGTTGTTGAGGTGCGCATCGGTAGCTTCGAGTTGGAGGATGAGACCGGCGAGACCTTGTGAGAGGGTGTCGTGCAATTCACGCGCCATGCGTTGACGTTCGGTTGTGATGGTGAGGTCTTCAACGCGGGCGGCATATTCGGTTAATTGTTGATTGGCGGCTTCGAGCTCAGCGGCAAGTGCTTCTGCTTTTTCGCGCGCTTCGGCTTGACGCACATAGAGCGTAACATACATGCTGATGAAGATGGTGATGGGGATAACGGTAACAAGCCAGTAGATGGCATTGTTGAGGTTCGTGAATACAGCCAGGTTGAGCAATGAGAGGACGAGAAAATAGAGGGTGGAGAGAACACTCCAGCGGTTGATGCCGAGAAAGCCGATGGTCTCGCCGATGAGTGCCATATAGAGCGAGAAGACCATACCCGTGTTTTGTGAGAGATGGGTGATGACGAGTGCCAGCAAGCCCTGCCCGATGATGTAGAGCGCTTTGCGCGACGGTGTTTGAATGATGCGAACAACCAGCCAATGGATCGTTATGTGAGCAGCCATGAGAATTGTGAACAGCGTACCGTTCCAGAGTTGCTGGAGGGCGGGGTTACTTTTGATCGAGACAAAGTACATGCCCGCCAGTATGATGGTCATGAATGCAAAGAAGATGCGATAGTCTTGTTCTATCTTGAGGGATGTTTCTTTTAGAGGTTTCATGGTGTTTGGCTAGA
>CAZMQE010000066.1:9774-10834 GCA_964568115.1 uncultured Anaerolinea sp. | reverse complement strand
GGCGGTCAAATAGGCTTTCAGGGCACTGGGATTGTATCGCAGTTGAGCTTTTATGCCATTGTGCGTGCGGACAGTGTACGAAAGTACACTGTCCGTTTTCCCAAAGGCGCAATGGCGATGGGGCAGGGTGGTCTATATACTGGGGGTAAGTTTAGCGAACCATTCACTCGGACGGCTAAATCCATGACATTTGACAGGTGAATTCATTTTTCAAATGTTGTAAAGTGATCAAGCGATCTATTTTTGTGAGGAGAAAAACCATGTCATTTGCAATCGAAGTCAAAAATCTCAAGAAGTCATTTGGCGATCTGCAAGCCGTGCAGGATGCGAAGTTCAACGCGGACTCTGGCGAAGTGTTGAGCCTGCTCGGACCGAACGGTGCTGGAAAAAGTACAACGATCTCGATGCTCTCTGGCTTGCTTGCACCGACAAGTGGTGACGCTTCCATTATGGGACATTCGGTGACAAAAGAGCCTGAAGCCGCAAAGGCGAGTCTCGGCGTAGTGCCGCAGGATATTGCGTTATATCCAGATTTGTCCGCTCGTGAGAATTTGGTCTTTTGGGGCAAGATGTATGGCTTGCGCGGCGCGGCGTTGAAGTTGCGAGTCGATGAAGTGTTGGAGATCATCGGGCTGGCTGACCGGCAGAAGGATTACGTCAGCAAGTTTTCGGGCGGCATGAAGCGACGCGTCAATATCGGTGCGGCGTTACTCCACAAGCCTGCGGTCATCATCATGGATGAGCCGACGGTGGGCATCGATCCTCAGAGTCGCCGCCATATTTTGGACAATGTCAAAGAGTTGAATCGGCAGGGCATGACTGTGCTATACACGACGCATTATATGGAAGAAGCCGCTGAACTCTCGAACCACATTGCCATCATGGACAAGGGCAGGGTCATCGCCTATGGCACGCATGATGAGTTGATCAAGATGGTCGGCGAGGAAACCCGCATTGACGTCACGCTCAACACGGAAGGTGAGAAGGTGCTGGCAGCGTGGCGGGCAACCGAAGGCGTTTCTAAAATAGATTCGTTGGATGGAAAGGTCACGGCTCTAGT
>CAZMQE010000066.1:8230-9674 GCA_964568115.1 uncultured Anaerolinea sp. | reverse complement strand
GTGGTCAACGCGGATGTGTTGCCCGCAGATGCTCCGCTCGAAGTAGCGCTTGGTGAAAATATCCGCAGTATGTTCTTCGACGAGAGCGTGAAGTCATGGCTCACCGCCAGCGATTATGCCGATGAAGCCGCGGCGCGCGCCGCAGTGGACGCGCAGGAGATCGGCGTGGCGGTCATCATCCCGAAAACTTTTACCGAAGATTATCTTGCTGGAAAAACAGATACAGCCATCACGATCTTGCAAGACCCCACGTTGACGATCGGACCAACCGTGGTGCGGGATATGGTTACCTCGCTATTGGATGGTGTCGCGGGCGGCGGGATCGCCTATAAAGTTATCAATGAGCGAATGATAGCCAATGGCAAAACTCTTGAGCCTGCGACCATTCCAACTTTTTTTGAACGCTACTCAAATTGGTATGCTGATTTTCAGCGGGCACTATTCCATACCCCTGAGAAAGCCGCGCTGACCGTGAAAGCGCCAGACGTGAGCGGAGAGATGACCGACTCGGTGCGAACCATGATGGGGCTGGTCATGTCGGGACAGTTGATCTTCTTCTCGTTCTATACCGGTGCGTATGCGATGATGTCCATTTTACAGGAAGCCGAGGAAGGTACGCTGGAGCGCATGTTCACCACACCGACCGCTCGCACAACCATCCTGGCGGGGAAATTCCTCGCCGTGTTCATCACCGTCATCATTCAAGGTTCGGTATTGCTGATCGCAGGTCATTACCTGTTCAAGATCAATTGGGGCGAGCCGGGTTCCCTCACGCTCAGTTTGTTGGGGCAGATGTTCGCCTCGGTGGGATTGGCAGTTCTGCTTGTTTCGTTCATCAAGACCACCAAACAAGCTGGTCCCGTTTTTGGCGGTGCACTAACCATGTTGGGTATGCTCAGCGGTTTGTTCACAGCCAATATGAAAATCGATATTTTCAACACGATGGGCAACTTCACGCCGCAGGGCTGGGTGCTCAAAGCCTGGAAACTTTCGATCGCAGGACAGCCCGCCAGCGAGTTGATCGTGCCGTTCACTGTGTTGATGGTGATGGGTATTGTCATGTTCGTTATCGGTGCGAGAATGTTCGGGAAGCGGTTTGCGTAATTGCGTAGGGGCGAGGTCTTCTCGCCCCAGGGCGGGAGAACCCCGCCCCTACGTATGGAGAATAAATAATGAGAATCATAGATCTTGCCCTCAAAGACCTTTCACAAATATTTCGCGATAAACGTGTGTTGTTATTTCTTGTCGCCATGCCGGTCATCTTCACGCTCTTCATGGGCTTTGCCTATAAGAGCGGCAAAGATAACGATGCCACACGCGACACCCGCATCCCGCTTGGCTGGGTGAACAACGATCCTGAAGGAAATGTATCCAAACAATTATTCGAGATGCTTTCGAACTCGGATGCCATCAAACTTGTTGAACTTAAATCCGATGCAGTGGA
>CAZMQE010000066.1:0-8130 GCA_964568115.1 uncultured Anaerolinea sp. | reverse complement strand
GTGAAGGATAATTTTCTTGGCAATTGGTATGGCGATAATCCGTACAATCAGGCATCACCGGGAATTTTGGTGCAGTTCGCGATCATGAGCCTGGTGACCTCGGGACAAATTCTGGTGCAGGAACGCAAGTCGCGCACACTGCAACGCATGATGTCCACTTCGATGCGCGCATGGGAGATCATCGCAGGGCATATGTTGGCGATGTTTGGTGTGGTGTTTTTTCAGATCGCTTTGCTGGTGGTGTTTGGACAGTTGGCTGTGGGTGTGAATTACGCGCGCGAACCACTTGGCACACTGCTGATCTCGGTGGCGCTGGGGTTGTGGGTCGCGGCGATGGGACTATTGATCGGCACGCTCGTGAAGGACGATTCACAAGTGGTGTTGTTCGCGCTCATGGCGATGTTCATCCTTTCGGGGTTGGGCGGCACATGGTTCCCGTTGGAGGTCAGTAGTGGCACGTTTGCAACGATCGGGAAACTGATGCCCTCAGCCTGGGCAATGAATGGTTATCAAAATATCCTGATCCGCGGGCTGGGACTTGAATCTGCATGGCAGCCAACATTGATCTTGTTGGCGTATGCCGTGGGTTTCTTTGGGCTGGCGGTCTGGCGCTTTCGAAAGATGGATGTGTAACCAGCCACTCTGGCAAAAACCCCTCTAGTGCACGATACAAATGCGTTCGAAATGCGTATACTGTAATAGAAATCAAAAGGAGGTTTCCTATGAAGGTCAATAAATCGAGTCTCTTTTGGGGGTTGCTGTTGATCATTGGCGGCGGCGTGGCATTGGCTCAGCAATTTGGCTATTTGAACCAACTCCCGAATAGCGCCTGGATGTGGGTTTTTGCGTTGATCAGCCTGGTAGGGTTGGTCAGTTACCTCACCAGCGGATTGAAAGAGTGGGGCTGGCTTTTCCCCGCAGGTATTTTCGGCGGACTGGCAGTCACCGTGGCACTGGCAACCAATCATGTAAGTAGCGCAGCCGTGGGATCGCCGATTTTCTTTGGTCTGCTCATGCCATTTTTGGTGGCATATCTTACCGACCGCACCCGCAATTGGTGGGCATTGATCCCCGGCGGCATCATGCTGTTTCTGGCTATGGTCACCTTATTGGTGGATAATGTCGGCGGTGAATGGATCGGCTCGCTGTTCCTCTTCCTCATCGCACTCAGCTTCTTCGTTGTCTACCTGAACAACCACGCGCGCACCTGGGCTTTGCTCGTGGCGTACATTATGTTCGTCTTGAGTATTGCACCTGCCATGGCATCTGGCGGTGGTGAGATGGCTGCATACTTTGGCGCGGTCTTTCTGTTCGCGATCGCGTTGCCGTTCTTCGTGGTCTACTTCCGCTCCCCCGAGAATTGGTGGGCGATCATCCCTGCGGGTGTGATGACCACTCTGACGATCATTACCACACTGGCAATTGCAGGTTTGATCAGAAATGCAGAGCAGGGCGGGTATGCGAACGCTATTTTGCTGGGCGGTATCGCCGTTACATTTGCGATCGTTTGGTTACGCAATGAAAAAGCGTGGGCAAAGGTTGTGACCATGATTCTCGCGGCATTGGCAGTCGCCTCCGTTTTCTTGGCTGCGTACACCGAAATATTCTGGCCCATGGCGATCATTTTGGCGGGCGGATATCTGCTCTACACAGCCATGCGCCCGAAAGCCGTGTAAATTTCCATCTCACTTATAAACAGACTCTTCCACACATGGGAGAGTCTGTTTCACCTATTGAATTGCAGTTATGAAACCAATACAACGAAATTATCAAACTGATGAAGATTACTGGCGCGTTCGCGAATTTTTGCGCGCAGTGTCCATGTTGAATGACCGTCATGATTACGCCTGGTCCCTGTTACGTTGGGATTACTGGCGCTGGCATGTCAATGAAAATATCTTTCACTTTGATCTATGCCAGAGCGTCACGCTTTGGGAAAAGGAAAGGCAGATCGTCGCAATGGTCAACCCCGATAGCCGAGGCGAAGCGTTCTTCCAGATCCATCCCGCCTATCGCGAAGCTGAGTTGATCTCCGAAATGCTGGATGTGGCAGAGACGAAACTTGCCGCTCAAAAAGATGATGGTCAAAATGAATTGATCGTTTGGGTGAATGCGGCTGATGATATGATGAAAAAAATTTTTACCGAACGCGGATACACCCGCTCGAAGTTTTTAGCTGAATATATGCGCCGCCGCTTCTTTTCCCAGCCGATACCTGATCCCGTTCCCCCAAGCGGATACGTTGTCCGCGCTTTGGGTGACGAGAGCGAATTGCCTGCGCGCAGTTGGTTATCTTGGAAGGCGTTTCACCCGGCTGAACCCGATGAAAAATATCAAGGTTGGGAATGGTATAAAAACGTTCAGCGTGTTCCACTCTATCGCCGCGACCTCGATATCGTCGCTGTTGCACACGATGGTGAACTTGCCGCATTCTGTACCGTTTGGTTCGATGATGTCACACGTACAGCGGTCTTCGAACCCGTGGGCACACATCCCAATCATCAAAAGCGCGGACTCGGCAAAGCCGTGATGAGTGAAGGTCTCCGCCGCGCACAAAGACTCGGTGCAACACTGGCAACGGTTAGTTCGTATTCGCCGGGCGCACATGCATTGTATGAATCCATGGGCTTTACAGAAGTTGACCTGCTCGAGCCGTGGATCAAGGAATGGTAGTGGATAATATCATCCTGAGCCGCTTTGCGGCGAAGGATCTCTACCCTGTGACTGGAGATTCTTTGGTCACAGCGAACGCTCTCTCTAAATAACATGACCACAAAACAAGGAATACCACTATGAACTCATCTGCTGAAATTCGCTCGCTGCTCCAAACTTTCCAGGATGGTTATACCCGCCGTGATATGACTCAGGTCGATTCCTTTATGGAATTATTTACTGCTGATGCGGAAGTTATCGGCACGAACGGAGTCAAACCCAGTGTAGATGAATGGTACATGGACCGTGCCTCTGCCCGTGATCTCGTAGAGGGGGATTGGTATGGTTGGGGTGACCTGCGCCTTGACTTGGATACCATGTCCATTCACAGCCGTGGAGATGTGGGCTGGGTTGCGGCATCCGCAACCGTTACAAAGACTATTGGTGCGGAAAATTATGCGTCCTATTTGGAGTTCGTCAAAACCTTCATTGACGATCCTAAACTCAGCGCCGAACAAAAACTACTTCACATTTTGCGCGGCGGGACGAACACGGTATATGAATTACGCCGCGGTGAGAAGTTTGTCTGGGCGTTACGGTTTACTGCGGTCGTTGTGCGTGAAGCGGATGGCTGGAAATTCGCCCAAATGAATTTCTCCTTCCCGACTATTTATTTCCCCGATGTGCGGTTGATGGCATAACGCTTCGTTAAATTTACACTTCAAAATATTCTGTGCTGAATGTGTATGGTCGAAAATGATAAATAACCAATGGGAGAAAAATGAATTCTGATTTGAACTACTTCAAGCAACAAGGTCGCATGTCTGACCCCGGAAGCCAAATGTCGCTATTTAACGACCTGCCCGCATCGATCCCAGAGTTGGTGAAACTCGTGCAGGGCATCACCATCCACGTCTTCTGGACGGAACGTTACGGTTTCAAAGCTCCGCCTGAACGCATGGCTGAACTGCAACTGCGCTCGATGGAAAAACGTTTGGCGCGTACGCTTGAGCTTGATCCGCGTCCGCTGACCGAGCCGCGCGTGATCGAAAAGAAACTACTTGGCAATTGTCGTGACCACTCGTTATTGCTGGTGGCAATGCTTCGTCATCAAGGTGTTCCAGCTCGTGCGCGCTGCGGCTTTGGCGCATATTTTATGCCTGATCATTTCGAAGATCATTGGGTAGTCGAATATTGGAATCAAGCGCAATCGCGTTGGATTTTTGTAGACGCCCAGTTAGATGAACTGCAATGCGATGTGTTGAAGATCAACTTTGATGTGCTCGACGTGCCGCGCGATCAATTTATCGTCGGCGGCAAAGCCTGGCAGATGTGTCGTTCTGGCGAACAGGACCCTGACAAGTTCGGCATTTTCGATATGAGCGGGCTAGGTTTTGTGCGCGGCAATCTTGTCCGTGATGTGGCGTCGCTCAATAAAATGGAATTACTGCCGTGGGATTGTTGGGGCGTCATTCTCAACGAGCAAATCGATGATCCTGCTGATCTTGCTGCGCTTGATGAGGTTGCTGCATTGACCGCAGGTGATGTGCCTGATTTTGACGCGGTTCGTGCACGTTATGAATCCGATCCGCGTTTTCAGGTGGATGGCAACTTGCTCAGTTATGTGGACGGCAACATGGTCGAGATCAGCGTAGCTTAATTCTGAAGGCATACGGTAAAATCCCGCTATCATTTATAGAATGATGAGGAAACCGATTATGTCTCAACTTGATATATTCAGTTCAGGGTCGCAAAAATATTCATCGCTTGATGAATTATTCAAAGCGATGAAGCAGATGAAAGATGATCCGCTTGCGAAGGCAGGGACGAATGTAGTCATCAGTCGCGGGAATCCACAGGCGAAGTTGTTGATCGTTGGTGAAGCGCCGGGTCCTGAGGAAAATATCAAGGGTAAGCCCTTTGTCGGGCGCGCGGGACAATTGCTCGATAAAATTCTGCAAGCCGCTGAATTTGACCCTGAAAAAGATGTGTACATTACCAACTCGGTCTTTCGTCTGCCGCCGGGGGAAGATGGCAAAGCGTTTCGCAAACCCACGGATGAAGAGATCAAATACTATCGCCCGTATGTGTTTGAGATCATTCGGTTCATAGACCCGCTCATTATGTTGTTGACGGGGAATGTTGCCTGTCAATCTATTCTCGGCAAGACGGGTATCACATCCCTACGCGGACAATGGTCACAAGTGCAGGGACGTTGGGTGATGCCGATCTTTCATCCATCGTATTTGTTACGGAATCCAGCGCGCGAGCCCGGTTCACCAAAAGCGCAAATGTGGGATGATATTCGTGAAGTGCGTAGGAAATATGATGAGTTAATCAAGAAATAATGTCACTCTGAGCCGCTTTGCGGCGAAGAGTCTCTGTCATGGCAGTAGAGATCCTTCGCTACCGCTCAGGATGACATTCCAAAAGAATTACCAATCCCTTGCCAGCCACTTAAGATACATTTCAAAATTACTCACCCAATAGCCATAGTTATGCCCGCCGTGACCGGTGTGTAATATGTTTTCGATGCCCATATCATCCAACATCGAATTTAGCACTTTTGCCCGGTCGAGCATGAGCGGATCTTCATCACCAGTGTCCATGAACACGCGGATGCGCGTCTCTGGGTTCATGGATGATAACCAGGCGTTGATGCGTGTCTCTTCGCCTGAGATCGCGCCTGCGCCGAAGATGCCTGCGCTGGAAAATGTATCAGGGTGTTGAAATGCCAGGCGATAGGCGGCGATGCCGCCAAGTGAACCGCCTGCGACGGAACGATAGTTTCGGTCGTTGATGATCAGATATTGATTTTCTATATGAGGGATCAATTGGGTGTAAATTATTTCAGCGAGCGGGTCGCTCTCGATATTTTCGGTGGCGACGATGATGAATGGGGGTATGTCTTTATGTAGGATCATTCCATCTACAACATCGGCAAGTCCTGCTGCAAACCAGGCTTCGGGTGAACTGGAACGCCCCGGGACAAGATACAGCACCGGATAACGTGAATCTGATTCGGCTGAGTAACAAGGCGGAAGGTAGACTCGGTAACTGTAAGATGTGGCAGTGACCGGCTGGGGAAGAACCGCTGAAATGATCGTTCCAGGCGTCTGGCATCCTTCTGCCAGTGTGCTCAAAGGTTGAGGCGTTGGAGCGAGTCCACATCCACAAAGGATGAATAGCCAAACGCATTGCAGGGTATGTTTCATGGTTTCAGTTATTTCTGCTTCTCAAGGCTGTGTGATGTGCGCCAAATAAATTGTGCTACACTCCAGTAATTCGGCATATCAAACCACAACGAGGTTACCATGAATTCATATATCTCCCATTTGGAATGTTCAGGTTGCGGAGTTCATTATGGTTTTGACCAACTCCATACATTTTGCCCCGCTTGCAAATCAGCACTATTGGCACGCTATGACTTGAAGTCTGCGCGCGGGCAGGTTGATCGTGAGGTGGTTACCCGCCGCAAAAAAGGTATGTGGCGTTGGAATGAGTTGTTGCCAGTAATAAACCCTGAAAATCAAATCTCACTTGGAGAAGGGGATACAGCCCTGCTGGCGGTGCCTCAGTTAGGTAAAGAGTTGGGGCTTCTCAATTTGTTCGTCAAGGATGAAAGCAGTAATCCGACCGGTTCGTTCAAAGCGCGGGGTCTCGCGGCGGCGATCTCGAAGGCAAAGGAACTGGGCGTTCAAAAAGTTATCATCCCTACGGCTGGAAATGCCGGAGGCGCCATGGCGGCTTATGCTGCACGTGCAGGTTTGCAAGCGTATATCTTCATGCCCAGGGATACGCCACACGCTAACATGGAGGAAAGCCGGATCGTTGGTGCGGAGGTGGCGCTTGTAGATGGGTTGATCAGTGATGCGGCAAAGCTGGCTGGGGAAAAAGCCAGTCGTGAGGGGTGGTTTGATGTTTCCACTTTCAAAGAGCCTTATCGCGTGGAGGGGAAAAAGGTGATGGGTTATGAGCTCGCCGAGGCATTCAACTGGGAATTGCCGGATGTGATCATATATCCCACAGGTGGTGGTACAGGGCTGGTGGGGATGTGGAAGGCGTTTGCGGAGTTGGAGGCAATGGGCTGGCTTGAAAAAACAAAACGTCCGCGGATGGTCTCTGTGCAGGCTGAAGGTTGTGCGCCAGTGGTTAAGGCGTTTGAGGCGAGGGCATCAGCTTGTGATTTCTGGACCGATGCACACACGCTGGCATCTGGCTTGCGGGTGCCCAAGAGTTTTGCCGACCGTCTCATTCTTCAGGATGTTTATGAGAGCGCCGGTACAGCTGTTGCGGTAAGTGACGAAGCGATTCTTGAAGCGCAAGGTCAACTGGCGCGGATGGAAGGTATCTTTGCTGCACCTGAAGGTGCAGCCACACTCGCCGCACTGAAGGATCTCATCCGGCAGGGTTGGGTGCAGCCTGAGGAACGGATCGTGTTGTTCAATACGGGCACGGGCTTGAAGTATTTAGACAATACAAACTATTCAGGTTAACTTGCATTACCTTACATGACGTCACCCTGAGCGATAGCGAAGGGTCTCTGTTTTCAGTCGTAGAGATGCTTCGCTTCGCTCAGCATGACATAACCAAAAGTTAACCAAATAAGGTTAATCTGGCACTCGGCAAACTCCGCGTATGGCATGAGTTATATCCCGCGTTGAAATCCAGTTTTGCGAAGATGTGACAGAGGGCAGGCTAAGAGAAAAAGACACCGAGACAGGTGTCTTTTTTGATTCTTGAATTGCCTCTTGAATTTAATTGAAAAAGTGCTATGATTGGAAATGATTGATTGTGAGTGTTTATGAGCGATTTTGTGCCCACCCCTGAACGGCAAAAACAGATCCTTGCCCTGCTCACGCGGCAGGGACGCTTGAGTGTGAATGAGATCGTGGAGCAGTTCTCGATCAGTGTTGCTACCGCGCGGCGTGACTTGGAGTCGCTGGCTGCACAGGGCAAGGTCGAGCGTGTGCATGGCGGCGTGATCGCTATCGAGCAGGCACCGCCTGAGTCGCCGATCCTTGAGCGTGAGAGTGAACAAGCGGATGAAAAAGCCCGCATCGGGCTCTCCGCCGCGAACCTGATCGCTGATAAAGAGACTGTGTTCCTGGGCTCGGGCACGACCGTGCTCGAAGTGGCGCGACAATTGCGCAACCGCAAGAACCTGACCGTGATCACCAACTCCCTGCCTGTGCTCAATGCACTGGCTGGCGCAGAAGGGATCACGGTTATTTGTTTAGGTGGGATGCTGCGTGACAGTGAAATGTCGTTCATTGGACACATCACCGAGCAGGCGTTGACCGAAGTCCGCGCGGATAAGGTCATCATGGGGACACGTGGTTTGAGCCTCGAGCATGGTTTGACCAATGACTACTTGCAGGAAACATTGACCGACCGCGCCATTCTAAAGGTCGGACGTGAAGTCATCCTTGTGGCGGATCATACAAAGGTGAATCGAGTCGCTACAGCGTTACTGGC
>CAZMQE010000065.1:0-12723 GCA_964568115.1 uncultured Anaerolinea sp. | reverse complement strand
GAGGCGGCGTAAAAGACCACTGCAAGTGCTTGAAGCAAAATATTGGGAAGCAATCTGTCTTTGTTGATGCCATAGTTGCCGCCGAAGAATTCAAGCGTTGTGGGTGCGCTGATAAGCAGACTAATGACGGTGAAGAACTGTGCTGCGCTGAAGAGCGGAGTGGCATAGGTGGAGTTGAAGCGTCGGGTCCATTGGGCAAGTCCAAGGTAGACGAGAGGCGGAACGACCAGTCCGAGCCATGCGAAATTTTTGGCGTCCAGCTCAAAGAGAAGCAGCACGCACCAGATGGGGAAGGTCCACGCGGCAAGCCATTGGAAGAGATTGCGAGTGGTGTTCTGCGCAACACTGATGGACTTGCCAAAGAGTGCGCGCACGAACTCGTCCCAGGTTTGATGCCGGTTGAAATGTACGAGCAAGGCAGAAGCGATGGCGGCGAGAATCCAGAAACCCAAAGTCCAGATGAGGGTGGTGCGGTCAAGCAGTGACCAGGCAACTGCCCAGGAGAGGAAGATGTATCCGCCCAGATATAAGCCGTGGGCGTATCGGGTTTTGGCGCGATCCAGAAGGGCGCCTGCGAGGAGGTGCAGTGCTCCGAGCGTCGTCCAGATGAGGGCGTATTGCGGTGTGGTAAGGGCTTCGCCGAAAAGCTGTTTGCCGTAGCCGATGAAGAACAATGTGGCGGGTAGGAAGGCGATAAACGGTTCGATGAATAACAGCCAACGGTTTTGATATAAGCGCGCGGAGGCAATGACAAGTGCCACCACGGTGACTTGTGCCAGAAGGATGGGCAGGTACGTTTTGGGATGTGCGCCAACAAAAGCAGAGAGGGTGTCTGGCAAAGTCAGGGTTATGCCTAGTGCAGCTAAGGCGAATGCGAAGATGATCCACGGCTGTTGGAAGATGCCCGACCAGAATTTTTGAACGACGCGATTTTCTTTTTGAGAAGTGAAGAAGAGTAGTCGCTCGGTCAGTGTGTAGATTGCGGCAAGGCTCACCCAGGCGAGCGCATCATAAGCCGCCGGGACTTTGAATAACGTGAGACTTTGACCGAAGGCGATGGTGAAAGTCAGCGTACCTGCCCATGCCCACAAGGACGAGTATTTTGCGGATTTGAAGTACGAGGCACTGAAGATCAGCAGGGCAGTTGCAATGAGCGGGACTGTGACGCCGATCCACGGTGTAAAAGTTGTTGTGTTACGCAAGACAACTGAGACGATGACAGCATAGGCGGTGAGTACATATCCGACCATAAAGACGGGGATATGATGATAGGCTGCGCGACTCTTTTCGTGTCTGTGCAGATAGAGCGCAATGGGAGTGTATACCATACTGGCAAGTAGCACGTATGCCAGTGCCTGGGTATGGGCTGGAGTTTCGAGCAGTTGCAAACCCAATTGAAAAGCCCAGATGAATAACAAGCTGGCTGTGATCGTTTCAACAATGCGGTTGTAGATTGTTGCGAGGCTGCTGGCTGATGCGACTGTGATCAGCAGTGTGATGAAAAGCGGCAGCCAATCTGAAGTGGTCGTGTAGGCTTGCGTTGGCAGTGAGATCACGATGCTGAGCGTGCCAAGTAGATAGACATAGGTATGGAATGGCAGCCGATATTCCTTGGCGTACTTGAACAATCCCTGACCGGCGCCGAGGTAGGCAAGCCCAAGTGTGGCAAGCAATGTGCCCAGCCAGATGTGCGCGAGAGCGTAGCCGAACCATGCCACCGCTGCCCATATGGGCAGTAGGAGTCCGACGGGCCACAGGAAGATGGATCTACCCAACCCGAATGGCAGCCATTTTTTTATTTCATTCAAAGACGGATGTTGTTCGCTGTGTTGCAAGACAAACGAGAGTAAGTAACTCGCCATGCCGATGCCCAACGAGACAAGCACTGGGGCGTGAGTCCATTTTTGGGGATAGATCAAATAGTCGAATGGCAGAATGAAGAGTGCTGCTCCGGTGAGTACATGTCCCACCGCGAAGAGCCAACGCGCATGGAGTTGGGCTTTTCTTAACCCAGTACCGATCAGCAGATAGACAAATGCCAGCCCGCCGATGGCGACGGTGAGCCAACTAATTGGTTGGGAAATTTTTATATCTGAAAACCAACGTCCAAACGCAATAGAGAAGGGCAGGATGAACAAACTGGAGGCAGCAAGCGTGTAGAAAGAATTCCCAAAGAGATACGCACAGAGCGCCAAGTCAAGTGCGGCAAGTGTCATGCCGATCACGCCAGCCCAGAGCTTGGTACCGTCGAATGAGAAGGTGAAGCCAGCGAGTACTGCGCTTCCAATCAAGAGCAAGCCGGTGAGGTTGAGCGCCGTGACGTAATTCGGAATGATCTTGGATTCGGTCTTGATCCGTTGAAGGCGTTGCCCGCTGAAAATATAGATCAGCGCCAAGATCGCAGCGACTGTGGCGTACCATTCCACGGGCAGTTCGGCAACTCGCAAGCCGTAGACCATCGTCCCGATGGAGGCGGCGAGCGCGGCATAGGCAAAGACAATGGACGGGAATTGCATAGCTAGAATCGCATATCCGATCGTAGCGAAGAGGAAAGCCAGCATATGCCCGGTGGGTGGTTTGATCGGCAGGAGAATCACATACAGAATGCTAAGCGGCATCAAGATCTGCGAGAGATAGCGCGCAGCCCGGACGAGTTCTTTTAAATTCTCTTTGGTATTTATAAAACGATTGGCTGTGGCAACCGCCATCAAGGTGCCAGCCGCGGTAACAGATGCTACACTCCAATCCATGGGCAAGTGGAGCAAACGTGTGAAGGTAAATAAGACACTACCGCCTGCGAAGAGCGTTAGATAATCAAAGAACTCGCCTTTGGTTCGGCGGGCTGTGAAGGCATACAACGCCGTGCAGAAGATCGTAACAACTAACCAATAGACTGGACCGTTCACTTTGCCCAACGCGGCGAGTTGATAGATCGCGGCAAAATCCACAGCGACCAGGACCGCGCCGATGCCAGTGAGCACGGTGCCAGCTTGCGTCAATTTGAGGCGGGTGCGGACGAGCCAGCCGCCCGCGTAAAAGGTCAGGGGGATGGAGGCGATGAATACCAGTTGCAGGATGGGGTTGAACTGGTCCCAAAAACGGATGACCAGGACTGCCGCCGAAACCACGATCATGAACGCGCCGAGATACAACAGCGCCCGCAATAATGCACCGGAGGTCGCGGCGTCGGTAATTACCTTGCGCCAATCGATCGGCGGCTTCTTGGGTTTGGGAGGGGCGGCGGGTTTCGGAGCAACTACCGGCTTGGGTTTTGAGGCGGGGATGGGTGTCGCCGGTTTGGCAAGCGGCGTAACTTCCGCTTTCATGACGGGCGTGGGCACAACCTTCGCAATCGGCTTTGCGATCGGCGCGGGGGTAGGTTTAATTTCAACCGGCTTGGGTGGTTCGGGAGCTGCTTGCGGCAGAAGTGTTTTCAGGAGTTCGGCTTGCTTTTTCCCCACTGACTCAAGCAATTCTTTTCTCTGGCTGCTGCTAATTTCACTGCGATTGAGCAGCCACGTACCCAGGTATTCCAGATGTTGATATTCCTCAAACGGTCCGCGTTCGTATGCTTCACCGCAGTGCGAGCATTGCAACAGGGCTGTGTTGCTGGTCGCGTGCTTGCAATTGGGACATTCCATGGTCGCCGCCTTTTACAATTTAGATGCGCTTAACTACGATCAATATTTGTAACCCCATTATCTGCATATGGAACTGCCAAAGCCAGAGTATTAACTGCCAAAAACCGCCAACTTATAAAAATGCTCTTTCGGGGCTTAGCCCCGAAAGAGCATTGGTTACTTCAGCACCACACCACTGCGTGCTGGGATGGTAAACCTGAGGCGTCCATCCACGGATATATCGGACGCTTCGCCAAATACCGGCTTTGGACTCTTTCGCGCCTCGTACGTGACGTGGATCTGCTGCGGCGATTCTGAGACATTCAGCGCCACGACAAAGGTTTTGCCTTCGTACGAACGCGAGAACGCGTAGACGCCCTCTGCCGACCACAGACGTTTGTAATCGCCGCGGCGCAGGGCAGGGTGCTTTTTGCGTAACGCGATGGCAGCTTTTATATATGCTTGTAGGTTTTTATCCCACTTGCTTTCATCCCACGGGAAGGACTTGCGGCAACCGGGATCTTGTTCACCGTCCAAGCCGATCTCATTGCCGTAGTAGACACACGGCGCACCGGGGTACATCAGCATGAAGAGTGAAGCCAGTTTGAGCGCGTCTTTATTCCCGCTGACGCAGGAGAGGTAGCGCGGTGTATCGTGGCTGTCTAATAGATTCAATTGAGCGTAGGTGATATCTGGTTTGTAGAGTCCCAGGTTATGGTCAATGCGGTTGGCGAATTCATGCGCGTCGATCCCGGGGTAAAGCCCTTGATAATTTCCCTGTTGGTTCAGCACGCGCTGGTCAAGGTGTTTGCTACCAAAGAATGCGATCATGGGTTTGGTGACTTCATAGTTCATGACGGCGTCATACTGGTCGCCTTGCAGCCAGCGTTGCGCTTCGTGCCAGATCTCCGCCACGATATATGCTTCCGGATTGATGGCGCGTACACGGTTGCGGAACTCCTGCCAGAAGGAGTCATCATCGATTTCAGCAGCAACGTCCAAGCGCCAGCCGTCAATGCCGAACTTGATCCAATATTCAGCCACATCGAAAAGGAACTCGCGCACCGCTGGGGTGTTCGTGTTGAACTTTGGCAGGGCGGGGTTGTTCCACCAACCGCGATAGCCAACCGCGGGAATACCATCTTCGTGCTGCAATGCCTTTTGCTCATGCGGACCCGGGTATGCGCCCCAATGTTTCTTGCCGTTCAAGCGTTCAGGGTCGAAAAAGAACCAATCCTTGTAGGGTGAGCCGTTGCCGTTTTCCAACACATGGTGGAATTGCCAAAATCCGCGCGAGGCATGGTTGAAGACGCCATCCAGCACAACGCGAATATTTTTCTTGTGTGCCCTATCCAGCAGAAATTCAAATGCCGCGTTGCCGCCGAGCAATGGGTCTACATTGTAATAATCAAAGGTGTGATAACGGTGATTCGAAGCCGAAGCAAAGATCGGGTTGAGATAGAGCGCCGTGATCCCCAAGTCCTTTAAATAATCGAGACGTTCCGCGATCCCGTATAAGTCGCCGCCTTTAAAGCCGTGCACAGTGGGGGGCGAGTCCCAGGCTTCGAAAGTCAAATAGTCGTTGGGGTTGCGGGCGCTGTGTGCGAAGCGGTCCGGAAAGATCTGATAAAAAATTGCGTCCTGTACCCATTCGGGAGTTGTCGTCATGAAATCAGCCTCTATATTGGATTTAAAGCAGGACAAGAAGTCATCTTGTCCTGCTGATTTGATTCTACTTCATTTCGGTCAGACAAGTAAAAACGACAATGGAATTTCCACGCGTGCCTGCCATGCCGATTCGTTATGATCTGCGCCGTCAAATTTGAGGGTTATCCAATTTTGATTTTCTATGTATCCAGCCTTACGCAAATATTCGTCCATTTGTTTTTGATACGGCTCGTACAGCGCGTCAAGTCCCTCTGTGCCGTAATCAAAATAGAGCTTATGCGTTTTCGGGTCTGGCAATGCCTTTGCCATCTCAAGCACCAGTTCATGTTCGCCGACGCTCCAATGCGTTGAGACGCACCCAGCGCCATGAAATATATGTGGGTATTCGCTAATGGCGTACAAAGATATTACTCCGCCTCGGCTTGAACCCATGACAAAAGTATTTTGTTGATCAGGCAACGTGCGGTAATTTGCATCGATAAATGGTTTGACTTCATGAACCAGAAATTTGAGATACGCATCAGAGATGGGCTCGCCGCCCGCGCTCTTGATAAACGCCGCATGATGTTTTTGGAACGCCGCCACGCCATACGGTTTTTGCGGCATGTATTCACGCGAGCGAATGTTACCGTGATTCCAGATGCCAACTACAATTGCGCCGCCGATCTTTTTCGCATCCATCAAACGCGTGATGGCTTTATCCAGCTCCCAACTCGCGCCGCCAATGGACGAGATCGGTTCGAAGATGTTTTGTCCATCATGCATGTAGATCACAGGGTAACGCTTATTCGCAGAGTAACCCGGTGGACACCACACATCTACATTTCGCGCGGCGACAAATTCAGATTCGAATAACGGATGTCTTTGAAGTGTGCCCAGGATATTCATTTGATGATCATTCCACTGCCCGCTGGAAGATGGATGCGCTTCCCCAAAGGGGACGATGTCTTGCCACCCGCAAGCTGGATCCTGCACTCGGAGTTGGTGCCCAGCAATAAGTTTGATTCTGGTATATCCAGTTCCAGGTCTGACGCTTTATCCGATATATTCATCACGCAAAGAATGCTGGATCCGTTTTCTACACGGCGATAAGCGATGACTTCATCGGTGACGAAAATCGTTTTGCGCGTCCCCTGTGTCAGCGCGGATTCGTTTTTACGGATGTTGATCAACGCACGATAAAACTCGAGCAACTCTTTGTTTTGATCGTCGCCCCACAACATGGGCATACGCGCTTCTTCATGGATGGCACGTCCGTTTTGCATGACGTCTTTGGGCTGGGAGAGTCCAACTTCGGTGCCGTAGTAAATGACTGGTGCCCCGATCAACGTGAATTGACATAACGCAGCTAGCTTGAGTTTATGGATATCGTTGTGTGCCACCCATAAAAAGCGATTCATATCATGATTGTCGAGAAAGGACGGACGCGAGAATGAAGCGGGGAAGTAGGCTTCATGCCGATCGAGAAATTCTGCGAATTGACGCGCGTTCCATTTGCCGAACGCGAAGGTTTTGCGTAAGCCTTCGAGCAGCATGAAATCCAGCGTGCCGTCCATGCCGCCTTCGAACGCGAGTTGCGAATCGGGTGGGTCCACGGCTTCGCCAAAGGTCCACGAATCAGGCTTGGTCGTGCGGGTGACGCGTCTGAAGTCCGCATAGAAATCAGGCGAGGGACCGATGCAGTAGTCCACGCGAAAACCGTCCACGCCGAAATCCAGCCAGTATTTGGCAGCCTCAAGTACATGCTCACGTGCGGGGGCATAGCGCAAGTTGATCTGCGGCAGGTTTTTGACACCGAAGAAAGTTTTATATTCCTGGGGCCACTTCTCGAAGGTGTACCATTTTGTGTAGGGACTGTTTTGATCGCGCGTAGCTTCGATAAAATTCGGATGCTGGTTCGACCAGTGATTGGGGACAAAATCCATGAGGATGCGAATGTTGCGAGCGTGCGATTGCTCAACCAGTTCCTTGAAATCAGCCTGCGTGCCGAGGCGCGGATTGATCTCAAAAAAACTGGTGGCATCGTAGCCGTGATAACTTGGGCTTGAGAAGACCGGCGTGAACCAAAGCACATTGACGCCGAGTTCAGCGATGTAATCAAGCTTTTCAATAATGCCGCGCAAAGTGCCATTGCATTTGAGCGAAGGTTTGTCTTCGGTTTTTGGAAAATCACCCGTGGTGTTATAAAAGCGATCAGCGAAGACTTGATAAATGATCGCGTCTTTCGTCCAGGCGGGCGGCGGATCGTTATCTACATAGAATGCATAGTAGGTGCCGCTATCTGCAAATATTTCCGCACCGGTTGTTCCCCCCGCTGCGACGCGATAACGGATGAGCGTCCCTGCATCTTGCGCCGGAATCTCACCGCGGAATTTGCGAACGTAGCCCCAGAGAAATGTGTTCCATTCGGTGTCAACCGGCTGAAGTGGAATTGCGTGACCATTTGTCGCGTCTCCGTTTTTGCCTTCAGGGTCACTGCCATCATTTGTCCAATAGACCCAGGCTTGGTTCTGCGGGTAGGATGGACCGATCGTCAATTCGAGCGTGATAGCTTGTCCCGGATTGGGGTCGCGTGGTGTGCGCCGATGTGCGTGTGTGATTCCGCCGTGCAGGTTTTGTAAATGGGCAATGCGAGATGCGTCGGTAGAGAGGGTTCCAAAGATAAAATCTTCCATATTTATCCTACCGCTCACGTTGGGACTCAGCCCCAACGTGAGCAGAACAAGTTTTTTATTGAGTGAGTTGAATGATTGTCACACTATAGGGCGGGAGTTCATTCAGAGGAATATAGCCGTCGAATCCGCCTTTGGCATTGGCTGTCAGCGGATTGATGGTTGCATTGTCTAGTAATGACGTGGCATTATATTGACCGGAAAGCGGTCCCACCGAAATTTCGAGATCGTAGCCGCTGACCGATGTGTCATCGATATTGATGATGATCAGCAGCGTTTCGTCCTTGCTGACACGTAGATACGATACGATCTTGTTGGATTTCGAGTCCGCAACGTATGTTTTCCCGATCTGTAGTGCGGCGTGTTCATTGCGGAGTTGGATGAGCTTTCGATAATGTTCCAGCAGGGATGTGTTATCGCCGGTTTGTTTGGAAACGTTCACAAGCTGGAAATCTGAATTGATGGCTTCCCACGGTTTGCCACTCGTAAAGCCTGCACCCTGGGTGTTATCCCATTGCATGGGCGTGCGGATGAGTTCATCTGGTTTGGTGCCGCTCATACCGATCTCTTCACCATAGTAGATGAACGGGATACCCGGCGCAGTTAATAATATCCCTGCGGCGAGTTTGGCTTTTTGTTCCTTGTCGGTGTTGAGTTGATTCATCACGCGCGGCATGTCGTGATTGGTGATGAAGTTGGCATTGTCCTGCTCAGGAAAATCCCGGCTGGTCGTTTGCAGGAGGAAGCGAACTGACCGGTTGTTGCCCTCATTGATGGACGCGAGCATGGCATCTGAAAGATCGAAATTGAAGGCAGAATCCAGTTCCTTGTTGCTGTCTGTATAAGCCTTTACGTTTGCATTATCCGTCCAGGCTTCACCGACACTAAATGCCAGCGGGTTGATGCTCCTGTAATACCCGCCCCATTCCTCAAGGAAGGCGTGATTGGCTTTTGAATCTGCCAATTGATCATCTTCCACCACGTAACGGACCGCGTCGAGACGGAAGCCGTCAATGCCGACTTCCTCCAACCAGAAGGCTGTGGCCTTTTTCATTTCTGCGCGCACGGCTGGATTATCATAATTCAGGTCGGGCATCTGATCCCAGAAAATGGCGTAATAGTATTGTCCGTTGGCGGCGCGGTACCAGGTTTTTTGTCCCCACGGACCAAGCGTGCCGGGATCCGTTTCGCTCCACACGTACCAATCATGATACTCAATTCCAGTTGGGCTAAGCGCTTTTTGGAACCACGGATGTTTGCTGGAGGTATGGTTCATCACGAAATCAATGATGATCTTGATATCGCGTTTGTGTGCCTCTTCGAGCAGGTGCTTGAAATCGTCCATGGTTCCGTAAGCGGAATTGACGCCGTAATAATCGGTCACATCATAGCCGTGATAGGAAGGGGATGGGTTGATGGGCATGAGCCATAGCCCTTTGACGCCCAGCGCCTGCAAGTAATCCAGCTTTTCGGTGATGCCGTTGAAATCGCCGATGCCGTCGCCGTCGCTATCACGGAAGGAGCGGACAAAGATCTCATAGAAGACAGTATTGTTCCACCAGGAGAAGCCTTCGGTGCCTTGTGAGGCAACCGGTGTTTGGGTCGGTTCTGGGATGGATGTTGCCGTTGGTGTTGGAGTGTTTGCATTGCATCCGACAAGGATTGCGATGAACAATATTACGGAAAAGACTTTATAAGCATATTTCATGAGGGGTCACTTTACTGGGACAGGATATTTTGACATTGTCACTCTGAGCAACATAAGAGGTCTCTACAATAACTTCAGAGATTCTTCGTTCAGAGTGACAACGCGTGAGGACAATTATGGCTTCAGGCTTAATGCCTGGCTGTTTGAGATGTTGCCGCCAACTTGCAAACCGCTGGGAACGGAAGTTGGGATGGTGTGTTTCAAGTCCAATGCACTGGGGGATGTGAATGACTCTAAAAATGCGAGCAGCGCCTGGATCTCTGCGTCCGATAATTGCACGCCTTCGCTGGCGTTCTGCGGCGTGTACCATTTCGTAATGGCTGCCAATGTCTCCGGTTGATCCTGACAGGTATCTTTCATCAACATTGTTAATTGGTTGACATCGTAATTCTTTAGACTCTCTGTTGGATTCAAATGGTGGCGCACAGTGGCTTCCAGAGTTGTGAAGGCGCCATCGTGCATCCATGGACCGGTGATGGCAACATCACGCAGCGGCGGGGTACGGAACGCGTAACGGTCGCAGTCGTTGCCAGTTTCACGGGCTCGTCCCAGGTCAAAGGGTTCCTCTTTGCCTTTGCCATCCCCAATTTGCGGGACGGCGATGTTGTGAAATTTTTGATCGGTCAACAAGCCTGTGGAATGACACGTGGCGCAACCTGCTTCACCATAAAAAAGTAGCGCGCCTTGTTTGGCTTGATCAGAAAGCGCGGTATGATCGCCTTGAATATAGCGGTCGTAGGGGCTATCTTCAAATGTGAAGACAGCGGTTTCATATGCCGCGAGCGCATTTGCCGCGTGTTGGAATCCTAATTCTGTGGTTGGCACATCTGGATATGCAGCGTTGAATAATTCAACATACCCTGGAATGGCAAGCAGACGTTTCATCAGCCCAGCCCAAACAGGTCGGGCTTTGTAATCCACGATCGCGGCGAGTTCATTGGGTTGACCGAAGATATCCATGTCGCCGCGGTTGCCGCGCATCTCATCACGGGATGTGACGGGGAACATGGCTTGTGCTGCGAGCACACTGTCGAGTCCGCTGGGGAGGCGGTCAGAGGCTGGGGTGTGGAATCCAGCTACGGGGTCGGTAGAGACGCGTCCGTCCCAAAAGAGCACGTCCCATTCCTTATATCCAAGATTGAACAACGGCGAGGCATTGCGTGGGATCAATCCGAGCACGGCGCCTTTGTTGCGTTGTTCACCAAGTCCGAAGCCTTTTGTACCAATGGAAACTGAAAGATTATCGCCGGTGCCAAGATCAGGATGATGACAGGTGGCGCATGAAATATCGCGATTGCCGCTCAACTCAGGATCCCAAAATAACGCTTCGCCTAATTTCACCAATTCAGGTGTTGGCGTTTTGGGATTCGTGGGCGGCTGAACATTTGCCTTGTCCAGCAAATACGCCAGACGCGTATCAGGGTCTGGCGATAGCGCGCGCAGGTTGGATATTTTTATGGAGCGTAAATATTCATTGAACGAGGGGTTGATCGAAACTTTTTCAACTTGTGTTTTTGGCAGGGTTTGTAAAGCAGGATTGTTGTATTGGATTCTATAACGCTGGTCTGTGCGGACGTTTTTGAAGACTTGCTCCACGCCGTTGCTCCAGCGAATGCGGACATCTGCGCTGCTTTCCAAGCCGGTACCGAAATTCTGCGCGAGATCATTTCCCGCCATGACGCTTGATCCACTGATGACTTCCTGCATTTGAGTGATGCCATTATTTGTGGTGACATACACGCGCGCACCGACCGCGTCGCGGTTGATGGGTGCAGCGCCTTCAAGTTCAATAGTGAGCCAGTGATTGTTTGTGCTTTGACCTTGTTGATTTTTGTATAATCGGTAGCCTTCATCGAGATTACCGACAACCAGATCGACCCAGCCATCATGATCGTAATCAGCATAGGCAACACCAATGCTCATGCGAATGTCGGTTGACTCATCGTTGCAGGCAATGGATGTGAATGTGCCATCACCATTGTTGCGGAAGAGTTTGTTCGCGCCAACATCTTTGTGGTCGGTGGTATCAGCGATGGAGAGATAGAGATCGCGCCAGCCATCGTTGTTGTAATCGAGAAAGACAGCGCCCCAGCCGATGCCATTGGGAAAATCCACACCTGCCTGTTTGGCAACTTCCTTGAAAGTGCCATTGCCTTGATTTTGCAATAACTCCATGGGACCAACGTTGGAATAGTAGTAATCCATATCGCCATCGTTGTCATAATCACCGGCGGCGAGCCCCATACCGAAGACTTTCGAATTGGCGTTCGCTTCCTTGGCGACTTGAGTGAAACACCAGCCTTTACAACCAGCGCCATCATTGCGCCAGAGTTTATTTCCAATGGGGTTGATGAATTCGTCGTTGACGAGGTAAATATCCAGGTCACCGTCATTATCGTAATCGGTAAAATTGGCAATGAAGCCCGCGCCGTTTGCACTGCCGCCCAGTAGATCGGCAACTTCGGTGAATGTGCCGTTGCCGTTATTATGATAGAGACGATCCGACTCACCGTCCATCTGCCTACCGCATTTTGGATAACACGACCAATTGGCAATGTAGAGGTCTAGGAAGCCATCGTTATCGTAATCACCCCAGGAAGCAGACTTGCTGTTGCGGTCATCGACTATGCCTGCCTGTTTGGAAACGTCAACAAAGCCTTTGCCTTGTTCGTTATGGAATAAATGATCCTGCCCCCAGTTGACGACCAGCAGGTCTTTCCAGCCATCATTGTCGTAGTCTGCGAAAGTTGCGCCTTGAGAATATGTATCTGTTAACAGGACTTGATCGTTAAATTCAGAGATCTTGAAAGTGCCGTCGCCGTTGTTGCGATACAACGTGTTCTTGCCGATCGGGTCGGTGACGTAGAGATCAATCCAGCCGTCGTTATCGTAATCGCCCCATGCCTGACCGGTCGCCATTTCGATGCCGGGTACACGGTTGTTCACGATACCAGTTTGTTTACTGACATCCACGAAGATGGGTATCTCTTCAATGGGTTGTGTGGCTGCAAAACGAAGATAGCCCTGTCCAATGAACAGGGCTATCCCCAAACTC
>CAZMQE010000064.1:3772-12752 GCA_964568115.1 uncultured Anaerolinea sp. | reverse complement strand
CTCCTGGAACATATCGGTGAGGATATCGCCGCTGGAGGCTTCTTCGTCAGCGCGGAAGGACTCAAAGCCAACGCTTTCGAGGGTCGGTTTGATCAGTTGAGTGTAGATCGCGTTGAAGTCGTAAAGCGACCCATCCCCGCCTTTTTTCTTGCCGAACGGCATAATGACAAACGCGTGCGGACGATGTTCCGGGCGTAGGGGGTGAGCTTTATTGTCATCGGCGCTGTTGGACGAAGGCACATCCAGGGTTTTGATCTCAGGAGCTTTCTTCGGCTCCTGAGCAACTGGCGCAGGTGTTGCCTGCGGTTGTGTCTGAGGTGTTGCCGGTGCAGCGGTTGGCGCAGGCGTTGCTTGTGGCTGCACTTCCGTTGAAGATTCAGGTAACTTGCTCGGCGTAGTGACAGGTGTGGAGGCAGGTTGCATAGTTGGTTCTTCTTTCTTCTTGATTCCGAAAAAGCTTTTTAGACCCATATACGGTCTCGGTTAACCTTTGACGTCGCTTGATTTCGGGTAGCGTGCCAAAATGGCATTGAGCTGTTCTTTGGATGTATCGCGTCCGATCTCGATATGCGCGAATTCTTTGGCGATATCTGCAAGGGATGATGAGACGGATTTCACTTTCTCAACCGCATTCTGGACCATTTCTGAGGCAGCCTTGCTCATGGCTTCCAGTTCAGCTTGAACCAGTTCAGAGGAAGCCTCTTCGGCAAGCGAGCCTAAGGTGGCTTTTACGGTTTCTTCGATCTTCTTTTCAGTCTCTTGCAGGGTTATGGTGGTTTGCTCTACGATGGCATCTGCCATGGCTTGTTTAGTACGTTCAGCTGAATCAACCGATTCTTTGATCACGCGGTTGATGAGCCCGGCTTCCTGCTCAAGATCAGCTTCCTTCAAGGCTTCCTGCATGGATTTGATGTATTCCATGTTTTGTGCCCAAAGTACATCTTCACAGCCGCGCACCATTTTATAGAATTCGGCTGGGGTACGTTCCTCAGATTCCAGGTTTTGCCAGTGATCGTAAAGGATCGTAAGTTCCATCACCACTTTGCTATAGTTCTTGATGGTGGCATCCACGTTGCGGAGTTCCTGCCAGCCGATAAAGGCGGCAGTCACGGAGGCGGTTAATGCGACCCACAGACTCCAGCCGCCGCCTAATGCTGCAAAGATCGCGCCCAAACCGCCTGCAACCAAAATGTAGATCGTCATTTTGCGGCGTTCTTCTTTATGTTGGTTGACTTTTCGATTGTGCCAGGCGAGTTGATTTTCAAGCCGATATCTGAAGTATTCGTCACCGGTCAATTCGCTAAATCCGGGGTCGCTATTGGGGTCTTGGGGATTGTAATTCGAGGGGAGCGGACCATTGTAGCCTTCAAAGGCGAACTCACCGCTCAGGCTGCGAAATAACTGTCTCTGGATTTCGCCCAGGCGTTTTTCCAGATACGCCCGGCGTGTTGGGTCCTTTTGTAGAATGGTACGGAAGAAATAAATTTCTTTTTTGACCTCTTCAGACCCGGCGCGATAGATGAGCCAAGCACCATTGGAATAGAACTTGGTGGCAAAGGAAGCCAAGATCGAGGCAAGTACCGGGGTTGCGATCAAAAGCACTTTGACGGTGATCCCTAGAAGTACCATTACCCCTTGAAGGGCTTCCAGGTCTCGAAAGAAAACCTCGGTCAAAATGGCAAACAGGGTTGCCAGTACACCCAACCAGATGATCCGTCTGCGGATGGTATAGAAGGCTTTGGTACGCTTGTCAGCGGCTAGATCCAGGTTGGCATGACGTGTCCATGCGATTTCCAGAATAGGTGCGGGTTTTGGGGTTTCAGTTTCCATGATTGATTTCTCCAGCAATGCGCTTTAGCGTGCAACAAACCAGGCGGCTACGTAACCTTCTGCGCCGTTGGGGTCTTTGACTTTCAGCCACTGATCGTTCTTGCCAACTTTACCTTCGGCATTCGGCTCGGTGACGGTGAACACTGTTCCGAGTGGCAGGCGATAGATCAAGGAAGCATCGCTGACAACAGGTTGTTTGCGGAGCGCGATGCCCTCAGCCGTCGCTTTGACTTTTAGTATGCCGCCGGTTGCGAGTGCAGGAGCGGGCGCCGCAACACTGGATGTGATTGTGGTCGTGGTGGTGGCAGTCGCTGTCGTAGTAACGGCTGGTTGTGAGCCGCTGGCATACTTGACATACCATGCCGCAACATAGCCTTCCTTGTTGGAAGCATCGCGTACTTTGAGCCATTGATTAGTTACGCCCACTTTCGCGATCGCATCTTTGGCGGGTTCGATACTTACCAACATTTCAGTGGGTGGGATGCGGCGGATAACGGTCTCAGGGGAGATGACCGGTTGGGTGCGGAAGGAAAGTTCTTCGGTGGGAACGAACGCCATGGCGCCGGGCGGTAACTTCATCGCGGGGGCGGCAGCAGTAGCAGGCTTGGTTGTAGCAGAAGCTGCCGGAGCAGAAGCAGGCGCGGAGACAGCCGGAGCCGCAGGCTTGTCCTTGGTATCAGAAACAAACCATGCCGCGACGTAACCTTGGTCACCATTAGGATCCTGTACATTGATCCACTGACCGTTCACACCAAGTTTGGCTTTGACGGTGGCTTTGGGTTCGAGGCAGGTAAGTTCAGTACCCAAGGGCATGCGTTTCCATAGATAACCGCCCACAGAGGGATCGGCGCGTAACGCCAAATCATCTTCCACGGCGAAGATCACGAATTTATCAGCGGGCACAGGCACCTTGGTCACCTTGGGTGGCTCAGGCGGGGCTGCGCTGTACGAATCAAACCACAGAACACCGCTGATCTCCGCTTCGAGTGTGGCGCCGTTGTATTTATAACGGGTGGTCAGCAACACTTCCTTTTCTGGGCCGTCACCCGGATATTTGTAAGGGTCATACAGAACGTAATCGTTGCCCTTTTTCTCTTTTACCAAAACGAAGTGAGTTTGAATACCGGCTTGTTTGTTCCAGTCCACCTGTAAGATCACCGGTTTGCCTGCAGCAACTGCCGCATCAATAAGTTGAATAGGCGCTGGTGAATTTTCGCAAGGCTGCATATCTCGATAAGCGCAGTTGGGCCACACATACGGCAGCACACTGGGAATAAAAAAAGCACCTTGAAAGCCGCCCGCTTTTTTCATCTTTTCATTGACGGTATCAGGTGTTTCGTTATAGCCAATGCCATTCAACATCATGGTGGTTGAGGTCAATAGACAACCCCAGCCGCCGATGGTTTCGTTTGAGTTGCCTAGCTTTGTTGTCTTCCACTTCTCATCGTTTTGATAAAGATTCTGTGTCTTGAACATTGCCGACCTCCTGGCGCTTGTGATTATTGAATTGTGTTTGCTACTGGGACTTAAGTACTAAGCCCGATTTTACTCCAAATTCGACTCTGCCCTAATATTATTTTTGTTAAGTCGACGTTCATTCCGCTTCTCTTCAAGCTGCAATCTGCTGCTGCTTTCTGAGGCTTGAGTCTTAACTTTGGTTTTCTTCTTGAACTCCGGCATCCCACCAGCGTGAGATCTGGTGTTGCGGGCGATGCGGATGATCAGCATAATGCGAAATATCATTGAACAGCATCAACCGCGTGCGGACGGTATCTTTAAAATCCAAAATATTCAAGCAGGCAGGTGCCTGATCGAGCCGGTCACGGTAACCGCGCACATCAAACCCTAAAAGACTACTGATGATGATACGCAGGGTGGCTTTATGCGAAACGACAATGACATTTCTATCTTTGTGATTCACGATCACTTCACGAATTACGGGCAAAGCGCGCGCCAATACAGTAATGCCTGATTCGCCGCCTTCCGGTGCGAAGGTGAAGGGGTCGGCTTCCCAGGCTGCATACTCTTCGGGGAATTGCGTTTCTACCTCCTTGCGCGATAGCCCTTCCCAGCGACCATGGCTCGCTTCGCGAAATCCGTCTCTGGCAATGGGGGTCAGTTGATGCGGCTTGGCAATGATGGTGGCTGTTTCCAGTGTCCGGTCGAGAGGGCTGCAATAGATGGCGTGGATGCCGTCATCTTTCAGGCGTTGAGCCAGGCGTGTTACCTGGGCACGGCCTTCCTCCGAAAGTTGAACATTTTCAGAACCAGCGAAGCGATCTTCGGCGGAGAGCGGCGTCGCTCCGTGGCGGACGAGGTAGAGGCGGGTGGTCATATTGATTATCCTTGAGTGATCTTTCCACTAGTTTAACATAATGGTCGCAAAGAATTGGTTCGGCAGGTATTTCAGTGATGTCGCTCTGTCCAGGATAGTGTAGTCTCCTCTTAAAACTGCAAGGTTAAACCTAAATAGTTGCACATCCAGCGTTTTACAATTGGGTTATACACGTTAAGTTTTAAGACCTAGGAGGAACTATGTTCAAATTCATTTCGATCAAAAGAGTGTCTCATTTCTTGCTTGCGGTCAGTCTGTTCGCGGCTGCCTTCTTTACCCCAAAAGCAGTTGCGGCAGACGGGCTTGTCCCCAATCCGGCGGCGGAGGCTTACCTGCTGAGCGAATTGCGCACCACTGGGATCGTTGATCTGCAATGGAACTTTGCCAAGGAAGACCGTGGCGTCAGCGGAGAATTTTTGCTTTCTGCATTGAAGGATCCTGAAGTGCTAAGCAAACCTCTGATCTACATTGCCAGCGTCACCGTCACGAGTGACCTGTGGGCACGTGACTTGATCCTTTCTTCCAATCTTGTGTTTGCTGAGGTGGAATTTACCGGGCTTGCCAATTTTGCCAGCACCGAACTACAGTCGTTTGAAGCCTATGACTCAACCTTCCTGGGTGAGGTTTATTTCAGTGACGCCACGATCAATCGCAAGGTCTATCTCGGAAACAACAATTTTGCTCAAGCCGTTTATTTTGATGGCTCAGCGATCGGCGGCGATATCAATGTTTCCAACAACCAGATGATGGGCAGCCTTGTTTTTCCGCGCGCCTCCCTCAGCGGTAATGCGGATCTTCGTGATAACACCATCGGTGAGAGCCTGAATTTTTATGGGGCGCACATTGCCGGGGAACTGTTGCTTGATGGTTCACAGATTCTGGGAACAACCGCCATGCAAGGTACCTCCTACCCGACCGAAATCTGGAACACCACGGTGGGTGGCCTGGCTTCCTTTAATAATGTGGTTTTTAAAGGGGCTGCCTCCTTCTTTGGAGCAAACCTTTATCGACTCAATATGTACGGTGTGAACTTTAACAGCTACGTATCTTTTAGCGAAGCCAATGTCGATCAGATCGCAGATTTTGGCGGTGCCACATTTGCTGGCGATGCGGACTTTACTAATTTCCATACGGGTAAGGATGCAAATTTCAATGATGCCACCTTTAATGGACCGGTGAGCTTTGAAAACGCAACGACAACGCGCGATGCAAATTTTATTAATGCCACCTTTAATAACGATGCTACATTTGATTACTTTTCAGCAGACCGTTTCGTAGATTTTACAGATGCCACTTTCAATCAGCATTTTTCTTTCTATTACACCTCAGTTGCCTATCCTTATTTTGAGGCGACGGTCTTTAACGGTCCAGTTTCCTTTGAGGGTATGCAAGTCAGCGAGGAGGTTGAATTTGTCGGCGCCAGTTATAACTACACCGAAGAACCATTGCCAGTGATCCTTGCCACGGTGGAGGGCGGTCTCAACTTCACAGGTTTGACCGCGCCTGCTGGGCTCCTGCTTTCTGGCAGCCATTTTGGGAGCCTGAACATCAGTACAAAAGATAACCCTGAAATCGCCTTTATCGATATTGCCGGGACAGAAATTGATGGCGATCTTCTTATTGAAAACGCCAGCATGCAGAGCTTCCATGCCGAGGGGGCTTCCATTGGTGGATCGACAGCCCTTAGCCATGTAACCATCACAGAAAAGCTGGACATGCGCAACGCCAGCATTGGTTTTCTCAAAGTGGATGAGCAGCTCAAATGGCCCAACGATCCGCAAGCCTTCAACCTGCGCGGCATGACGTACTCAGACATTGACCTTGGTGGTCGGGGACTCACGGAGGAAACCTGGCAGGGTCTACTGTTGCTGGTTGGTCAATCTGCTTACAGCCCGCAAGCGTATCAAGCCTTGAGTCAATTCCTTACAGACAAAGGTCATCCTGATTGGGCTGCTGAAGTGGATCTTGCGCAAAACCGCCGCGAACGGGATGAAGTTCTTACGCCTCTTTCGGGAGCGTGGTTCTGGTCCTGGTTTCTCGATATTTTTGCTGGCTATGGATATCGCCCGGCTTTTGCCTTCATCTGGAGCGGGTTGGTTGTTGCCATGGGTGCATTCATTTTCCGCCGTAAAGAAGATATGCTCCCTGTGGAACAAGGTGATGTGCATCTGGAGTATCACCCCGTCTGGTATTCATTCTCGTTGTTTTTGCCTTATATCGATCTTGGCATCGCCAGTAAATGGGAACCCAACCCAGAAAGAAAATGGGCTCGTAATTACAAATATATCCATATGATGTTAGGCTGGGTGTTGGCTCCTATCGCTCTCCTTGCCTTTAGTGGAATTTTAGGTTAATTGGATATCAATTAAAAATAGGGTGGATGAGAATTCTCATCCACCCTATTTTTGTCAGTGTTAAGCGGGGGGTTATTTCACGTAGCGGTCAAAGAATTCGATGGTGCGTTGCATGGCGGTGCTGAAATTATTCGAGATGTTGTGATTATCACCTTCGTATTTATACAACTCAACATACTGACCGGCATCCAGCATTTGAAAATAAAGTGATTCTGAAAAAGCCAGCGGCACATCGGTGTCAGCTGTGCCATGATGCAATTGAATGGGTCCAGATATTTCGCTTACAAAGGAATTCGCCGAAATGGAATTCCAGAATGCGGGGTTCTCTTCTGGTGAGCCGTAGGTATCTACAAACGTAGAGCGCCACGAACCGGGGCGGGGAGATGAATCAGGCGAAGCTGCTGGTCCGCGCCGCCAGTTGTAGAGGAGATCAGGATAAGAAGCAACAACCCCCGCCCATATCACACCAGCCTTAATATCTTTTGAAATGACCATCGAGCGCAGTGTGATGTAACCGCCCATGGAATGTCCCCACATGCCGATGCGGTTTGCGTCAGCATCGGGATATTTTTTCATGGAAGCAACGGCGTTGAGTATATCCACGGTGTAATCGGGATTGCTGTATGCACCGCGCGCTTCACCTTCAGAACGATCGTGTCCGCGATAGTCGGAGCGGAAGACGATGTACCCGCTGCGTGCGATCTGGTCCACGTAGGCGATATATCTTTCGGTGGTTTTATATACATCGGGCGCAATGTAGCCATGATTGAAGATAATGACGGGCCAGCCGGTGGCAGGTTTTTCACCGTAGGGCACGGTCATCAAGGCGTAGATCTTTAATCCCTCAGAAAGATACGAAACATAATAACGGTTGTAATTCGCGCCGGGGTCGAGAACATTTTCAATGACAATCTCACTGCCGGGATAGTCCCGCGCCCGCATTGCGCTGATCTCCAGCGGATGCGGGATAGGTGTAGGCGTGGGGATCGCCGTGGCTGTGGAGGTCGGCTCGAGTGTGAGGGTAGGGACTGCGGTAAAGGTTTCGGTGGGCGGAGCAGTAGGTGATGAAGGCAGTGAGGCGGAACCTGTCCCAGCACAAGCGGATAGGATGAGGGCGGTCATCCATAGAATACCTATAAATTTTATTTTTTGCATGGACTATTTTTTGTTCAGCGACTTTTTTGCAGAAGTTGTGATGAGTTTGTTCAATACTTTCACATCCACGTCGGCAAGCTTCTTGATATACAGGCAGCCTTTACCAGTGGAATATTTGCCCAATTTACCGAGTAGTTCCGCTTGTTCCAACCCGCCCATGAGGTAGAGGGTGATGTTCTGTTTGCGCGGCGAAAAACCGATGGGGAACCAATCCAACTCGCGCCCGCTTTCATATTTGAGGTGGATATTACCAAACCCGATGATGCTCGTGCCCCACATTTTCGGTTCGGCTTTGGTTGCCTTATTCATCATCTCGATGATCTGATAACAATCGGCGCGGGTTTGTTCATCTTTGACCCCTTTGAGAAATTTATCGACACTGGCATTGGTGAGTTTGGTCTTTAATTCAGCCATGATCTTCTCCTTTTATTTTTAAAGTATTCGGGACTTATGAGGAACATATCACTTCGACTAGCCCACTGCTCAAAATATTACCATGCCTCGTAATGAATATAATCTTCATCAGGTTTGCGCCCGCGCTTGAGGGAGGGAGAGGGAACATCTGCGGCGCGATAGCCCACCGCGATGACACCGACCGGGGTGACTTCATTGGGTATGTTCAGAAGGGCGCGCAAAGTATCCAGATCTTTCGAGCCGACAAACGCGGTGACTAGGCCTTCATCTAATGCGGCGAGCAGGGCGATCATTACCGAACAGCCGATATCCATGAACCAATACGGGACGGGCCAGACAATTTCGGAGCCATCGTCATTCACTTTGTCAGCTTCTTGATAGCGGCGGTGATAGGCAAGTTCACTCGTACATGGGATCAACAACACCGGCGCTTTCGAAATGAACGGATCGAAGCCGCCTTTTACATACTCTTCTTCCTGACAAGTTGCCGCGATCGCTTTCCTTAATTCAGGCTGGGTGACCACGATAAAGGCTTGACCTTGCGTGAAGCCTGCGCTCGGTGCGTGGCGGGTGAGGTCAACAATCCGTTCGATGAGCTCGGGCGGAATGGGTTTATCGGCAAAGTTGCGGACCATGCGGCGTTTGAGAATGGCATCTTTGAGTTCCATGTTGACTCCTATTGATCGAATAGTTGGAATAGATGAAGATAGTATAACCTTTTGAAATTAAAAATAGCCACAGAGTTCGCAGAGATCGATGACCCCGCACCTGCGTTCGGGGCAGGTGGAAAACTCATTGACTCTGTGTGCTCTGTGGCAAAACGACTTTCGTATGAGCTCTATTTTGTTTCCAATAGCGGATGTTTGTAGAGTGCCATCAGCCCGATCACCGC
>CAZMQE010000064.1:2156-3672 GCA_964568115.1 uncultured Anaerolinea sp. | reverse complement strand
AGGAATTGGATCGTTTCATTCCAATGGCTGAGGAAAAATAATTCGGTCACGGTCATCACGAAGATGCCCGCGGCAATGATTAAAAGATATTGGCGCAGTTTTGTGAGCACGTGCTCTGGGTTCATTGGCTCGTCTCCAAATACGATTTGGCGATCTCCAATTCATCGGCTGAGACGAACTCGCTCAGTTTGGTGAGGAAGGCATCGGTCGAGGCGTAGGGACGGGCTGATTTGAGTGCATCCGCTTCGGCTGAGTCCAGACCCGGGATCTGTTGCAGTGTCGCCGCGTCCGAATCGTTGATGGCGATGGGCACATAGACATACTTTTCATATTCCGCAATTTGGGCGTCATCTACATACTTGCCGATCTCTTGCCGAAATTGTTGAATGCTTATGTAAGGGCGATATTCCTGAAATTCACGCACCATGCGATTACCGAAGCCGGGAATCGCTGCCAGCAGTTCGTCGCCGGTGACGGTGTTCAGGTTAAGCTTTGCGGCTGTACTTGGATTGGTATTGGTGGTGGTTGAGCTGGTGCTGTTCGTTGTAGCAGTTGGGGTCGCTGGCGTTGAGCAAGCCACCAAGAGGATCGCGATGGTCAGCGTCAGCCATACGAAAGTTGATTTTTTGTACATGAGATGCTCCTATGATTAAAGTATTTTCCGAGTATATGATTTGAGCCAGACAACAGGTGAATATTGTGTGAAGAAAGTATGGGTTTATCTTTGTTGTTTATGAATAAGAAATGCCTTGTATTGCATTTCAGCCACAGAACACTCTGTGGCTGAAATGTAAGTTTCGTATGTGTCTATGAAATTGATCACGGACCCTTGAACTTCCACAACTCGGCGCCAGCGCCATCGCCGCCGTTTGCCTGGAAGAAGAGCGCATTATCAAATGCAGTTAGAAATGCAGGGTTTGAACTCCCAGCTGTGTTGAGGTCGCTAATGCGTTTCGTACTCGTGCCATCAAACTTCCAAAGTTCGGTTCCGGCGTTATCCCCGGTGGCACTAAAGTACAACGCACCATTGAACACAGTGAAGAAGGTGGGACCGGAATCCGCGGCGCCCGGGTTGATATCTGCGACGCGCCCAGCAGTCGCACCATCGTAACGCCACAGTTCGGTCCCGGCACCGTCGTTGCCATTGGCACTGAAGTACAACAGATTGTTGAAGACCACCAGAAAAGACGGATTGGAATTGCCGACACCGGGGTTGATATCTGCTACGCGTGTAGCGGTGGTGCCATCGTACTTCCAGAGCTCGGTGCCCGCGCCATCATTACTGGTGGCGCTAAAGTACAACAGATTGTTGTAGACGGTTAAATAAGCCGGATTTGAATCGCCAGTACCGGCGTGGATATCTGCGGCGCGGTTGATGGTGGTGCCATCCGTCTTCCATAGTTCTATGCCTGCGCCATCGTTGCCATTGGCGCTAAAGTACAACAGGTTGTTGTAGACAGCCATGTGCGCGGGGTTCGCATTCCCTGCGCCGGGGTTGATGTCACCCGCGCGCCCA
>CAZMQE010000064.1:0-2056 GCA_964568115.1 uncultured Anaerolinea sp. | reverse complement strand
TCAGCTACTCGTTCAAAGGGGGATGCCGTTGCGGGGGTGGTGATGGAAATTTCCAACGTAAAGGATTTACTGGCTGCGCCAGATACACCGAAGATATCGATGTAAGAGTCGCCGGTTGCCGGGATCGTTCCGGCAAAGGTCAGGGTTGTATCCTGAGTTTTCAGCGCGCTGCCATTTGCGGCTGTGATGCCAAGAGAAACTTCATTTACGGGAGCATTGAGCTTGATGCTCAGCGCTTGTCCTTGCGTTGCGCCAAACACATAGCGGACTTTACCGGAGGCGGTCACACTGCCAGAGATGGTGGTGCTGGTCGATCCGGCAGGGATGTTGATACGGATCGTGGATGACGTGGAAGGCTGGGTTGTTCCACCGCTACATGGTGTTATCGTCAGCGGTAACACGCTGGTTCCACCGGCAGAATTTAGCGGCACTCTGACACAAGTTCCGTTGCCTACAGTGACATTTATGTTTGCCTCTTGCAGAACAGCGAGATCGGCATTGAATTTCTGCGCGATCGAATTCCAGGTATCGCCAGATTGAGCGGTGTAATAGGTAACACAAGGCGGACCGTAGATCGTCCCGTTGCTACCAATGTTAGGGACGGTCAATGTATTGATGGGCCAGATTTTGTTGGGATCCACTACCTGTAGATTTGCGCTACGCACCGCGTTATAGTCAGCGCCATAACAACGCGCAATTTGAAGCATCCATTCGCCTTCAATTACCTTGTGTTGAATGGTGGAACCGCGGGTATAGTTCGAGGGTGTACCCGGATTGGCGACAACATTGGTGTTCGAGATGATGATGCTGGCGGGTTGATTGGTGCCTGCGCCGCCGCCGGTGGCAATGCCGTTGAAGGTCAATTGATTGACAGCTGTATCGTTGATGGTTGTGGTGTATGTGGCTGGACAGGTCACTGATTCGTTGGGCGCCAGAATTGTCGTTGCAGAGAGGCAGTTGATCGCGCCAAGGCGATCGTCATTGATCACGAATTGCGCCGGACCCAAAATCGTGGTGCCGGTATTTTTAATGGAATAGGTAAAGTTGATCGTTTGCCCGGTCTGGCTGTAGGTTGTGGGCGCAGCGGAATAGGTAAGGAGCAACACCTTGTTCAACGTCATTTGCACTGCCGTGGTGGCTTTGTTTGAATCGATGCCACCGGCTTTGGCAATGGCATTACTGGTCACAGAGCCAGCGTTCAAGTCTGCCTGGGTGATCGTGTAAGTAGCAGAACAGGTGAGGCTTTCCAGCGTGTCGAGATTGTCGTCCTTGTTGCCCACGGTATTCACTGCCGCACAGGTGGCAGCCATTTTGTCATCGACGATGGTTACAGGTCCGGCGAGACGTGGGTTTCCAAGATTTGTAACGGTGTATGTGTAGGGAATCAATTGCCCAACTGCGTTGTAGGTTCCGGTCTGTGCCTGGACAGCCAAGCTTAGGGCAGGCAGATCGCCAGACAATGAACTGGCAGTTTCAGTGGCTGGAGGATTGAAGAGACCGCAAGCATAGAGTACGGTTATAAGGATTGCAGCGATAGCGATAAAAAATATCTTGCTCATGATTTAATCCTTTTCTTATTAACTTGCGAGGATAAGGTGATAATAGTGTGGGAAGATGATTAAGTTTGTAAACAAAGTATAGCACTAAAGGAATATTAATAACGAAACACACCGGGGGCTATAGGTCATTTGTGTGATGAGGATGCATCTGGATATCAGCCTGATTTGGGCTCAGTAATATTGTAGAGCAGTGTGTGCTTCCTGAATGGTTTGAATGGAATAGTCCTATGGAAGTCGAAACCGGCAGTAATCGCACATTACCAAGCCATCTCGATGCAGTGGTCATGAGACTGACAGACAGCCTAAAGCCTGGTGACAAGACCCCGGTACTGTAATGCCATAGAGTGATCTGCCCAGAGGGTGCTTTGGATTCAATAGACCACATGTAGAAGTGCGTTAGAGAACAGGCTTCTACATAAAAATAATAATTTTGTGCAGGTCTGCCTTGAAGATCAACCGTTATTTGGTTTTATTGCGTCCAAAATAATAGCCGAGTA
>CAZMQE010000063.1:0-12950 GCA_964568115.1 uncultured Anaerolinea sp. | reverse complement strand
GTACGCATCACACGCCGCCTTTGCCTGCTTCTTCCTCATCATCCGGGCTCACCAACACATCCCTTTCCTTCCCCCCGCCCAACGAGGGACCGACCACGCCCATTTCCTCAAGCTGATCCAACAAACGCGCCGCCCGCGGATACCCAATACGCAGCCGCCTTTGCAATAAAGAAGCCGAAGCCCGTTGACTCGAACGCACGATCGAAACCGCCTGCTCGATCAAACCTTCGTCTTCATTCTCCTCCGGTTCAACCAACAACTTCTCCCACGGTGCTGCATCGGTACTGGCATCCACATTCTTTTGCCAGTGGGCGATCACCCGCTCGATCTCCATATCCGTCACATACACACCCTGCGCACGGATGGGATTCCCCACCTCCGGATTCAAGAACAGCATATCACCGCGCCCCAACAAACTATCTGCGCCGGTCGTATCCAAAATAACACGGCTATCTACACCCGATGCCACCGCAAACGCCAAACGCGCCGGGAAGTTGGCTTTGATCAAACCCGTCACCACATCCGTGGATGGGCGCTGCGTCGCCACGATCAAATGGATGCCGGTTGCACGCGCCATCTGTGCCAGCCGCACCAGGTTATGTTCCGTCTGATCAGGCGCAGACATCATCAAGTCTGCGAGCTCATCGATCAACACCACAATACGCGGCAGCGGCGACTCGTTCTTCTTTCGTAAATGCCGGTTATAAGTTTCAAGATCACGCGACTTGGCAGATTCGAGCAAGCGATAACGATGCTCCATCTCCACCACCACCCAGCGCAACACACCCAGAATGCGGTCAACATTCGTTTCCACTTTGCCATATAAATGCGGCAAACCATTAAAGCGCAACAACTCCACCATCTTTGCATCGATCATCACCATCCGCAGATCTTCGGGTGAGTTATTCATGGCAAGGCAGGTAGCCAGCGAAGTAATACAAATGGATTTACCCGAGCCTGTGGCACCCGCGATCAACAAATGCGGCATACGTCCCAGGTCCGCCACCAAAGGCTGACCGGAAACATCGCGCCCCAACGCCAACGCCAAAGGCGCGCTGATCTTATGGAACGCCTCCGTTTCCAGGATCGGGCGCAGACGCACATTCGATTGATGCGAATTGGGAACTTCAATACCCACATAGGGCTTACCCGGCACAGGCGCTTCGATACGAATGCGCTGCGCCGAAAGCGCCAGTGTCAGATCTTTTTGCAGAGAGGCGATCTGTGCCACCCGCACTTTGATCTGCTGCGCTTCTTCCTCTGTCGTTGCCCCTTGCTTTTTCATGAAGCCCGGCTGCACTGCAAACTGCGTCACTGTAGGACCGATCCGAAAGCCAACTACCGTTGCGACGATACCAAACTCAGCCAGGGTCTTCTCGATCATGCCTGCGGTCTGGTTGATCGTCCGTTCATCGGGGCGGGCGTTTTGATCTGCCAGCAAAATATTAAGGGATGGCAAACGCGCATCGCGCTTGCGTGGTTCGGCTGGTTTTTTATCCTGATTATCCGAAACTTTCAACGACTTGCGGAATTCAGGCGGCAAGGTTTGAACCGGCTTTTTACGAGCAGCCGGTTCGGCTTCTTTTTTCTCAGGGACAAGTTCCGGTTGTTGGGCAATGACGGGCTGCGGAGCTTGAACGGGTTGTTCCTCGCCCGCAAGTTTTAACAACCAATGCTCAAGCACAACCCATAAATTGAATCCGCTCATGAGGGCGAGCAGCCAAAATACAAACAACAAAAGCGTGCCCCACAACTCACCGGCGCGCCAGAAAAGTTTCGTGAGTCCCCATCCGATGCGCCCACCATCGGCGCCCGCTTCTGCCCGGATGAGGGAATTGCCTCCAGCTGCAGCGAGCAAGCCCAACGTAAGAAAAGCGGCGAGCTCAAGGGAGAAGATCCGCCCCCAGGGTAGCGCAGTCCTCGCCCGGCGCAAGAGGTTGAAGCCGCTATATCCAATGGCAATGACAACCAGATAAGCACCCCAACCAAACCACAACGCCAGCAGGTCTGCCCATGGGGAGAGCAGTATGCCTTCGGTGTAATTACCGAGCGCAAGCAAAGACATCAGCGCAAAGGCAATGAGCAAAACACCGAGAGCATCGCGCATGAAACGCCCAAAGTGCTGGTTGAATTGCGCGATGCGGTCAAGCCAGCCAGCGCGTGATTCTGATTCGTATCTGCGAGTTGTGTTTCTTTTTGTCATTCGTGATTCAATCGCATGCTGAAGCCCAAACGTTGATGTGCCGGGTCAACTTGCAGAACCCGCACCTGCACTTGTTGTCCTTCCGCCAGAATATCGCGCGGGGTATGGTTATCTTCGAGGGGCATTTCAGAAGCGTGGATCAAACCCTCCACACCGGCATCCAATTTTGCAAAAGCGCCATACGATAAAACCGTGGTGATGACGGCGGGTACGACATTGCCAACTGCGAACGTTGTGCCCGCATGTTCCCAGGGATTCGGGATCAAGCGCTTCAGACTCAGGGCAACCCGGCTCCGCTCAACAGAAATTTCCAACACTTGAACCTTGATCTCCTCACCCAATCTGACGATCTGATTCGGATGCGCGACCCGTCCCCACGAAAGCTCAGAGATGTGGATCAACCCTTCCACACCGCCCAAGTCAACGAACACCCCAAAGTCAGTAACGTTCGTTACCTTACCAGTGACTTGCGCGCCAATTTGCAGCGCATGAAAAAGTTCGTTGCGCTTGCCTGGTTGCGTGAGCGCGGCACGTTCAGAGAAGACCACCCGTCCATCCTCTGGCGCGCACTCGATCACTTTAACATTTAAAGTTTTACCCATGTAGGCTTCCAGGGAACCATCGCGATCGGCTTCATTCACTTTACCCGCCAATTCCACCAAATGCGAAAATGGGATGAACCCCGCCAAGCCATCATGCTCCACCAGCAAACCGCCCCGGTTATGCCCGGTGGCTGTCATCTCAATGATGCGGTCTTCGGCATACAGCTTTTTGACCAGCTCCCAATCGGCTTGCGGAACTTCTGAAGCGGCATCCGTTTTTTCCTCAGGATGGGCATTCTTCTGCTTCATGTTCACCGCTTGCGGACGTGGGTTTGCGTATTGCTGTTCCTCCGCCAGCACAGATTCCCACCAGCCTTCATCTGTATGCGGCATTGCATTTTGGTACTTATTTCGATCTGTGTTCTGAGTGTTCATACTGGCTCCTATCCCGGTCCTTCATTTTTTTCCATATCGAGAATGGCGCGTGCCACGGCTTCCACCGCTACACGTTGTTTGCGATACAGGTCGGCTTCAGACATTGCCAGCCTGCCCGCTACTTCGCGCACTTTGCGCCCTTCGATAAATTTCATTTCCAAAATGTTATAGAGAATCCACTCACTCGTGAACCGGCGGTCACCCTCGGGCTTGACCTGATCCACCGCCTTACGCAATAAAGCGCGCAAAGCATTGGAGGCGTTGCCATCATAGTTATCCACCAGCGTTTGGACGATGCGCAGCTTCATCAAGGGACTATTCGATAATTTAGGTCCGCCCCAGTAGTGCGTTAGGGCATCTTTCACCCAATCTGCCAGGTCAGCTTCTTCGAGCTTGGGCTCAGCCAACAAGTTGACCGCGGAGTCATAGCGCCCTGCTGCACGAATGCGCTGTAACATATCCATTTGGGGCTGCAGATCTTCCAACGAGCGAAAGACGCGTTGTTGCAACTGCCGGTCTTCCAAAGCAAACGCCACACGGTTGGCTAACAACCACAACGCATCGCGTTGATCACCATCAATCGGCTGATCTGCCTTACGCGCGATCCCCAGCAATCCCAACAATGGCGGGATCTCATCGCGATCACCATTCGTTTTTCTTTGATGCAGAGGCAATACCCAAAAATCGCCCCAGATGAATTCTTGACGCCCACTTTCCCCATTATGGTTCACAAGGCGCAATACTTCATTTAGATCTTCTTTTTCCAACATGTGACGATTGCCCGCCACTACGCTCAAGGACAGTTCATCACCATCCAACGCCGCAACGAACGCACACGGTGATTGCAAATGATCTCGAACCGCTGCCAGCACATTCTCAAGGAATTGCTGCAAGTCACTGCGCGTCAGCAATCGCTCTTCAATGTTTTGCAGAAGCTGGATCTCGGCACGGTCACGCCCAAAGAACAGCACCCTTTCCCAGATCGGAGAGAGCAAAGTAATGGCATGCTCAAACAACAAAACCGTTGCCACCATCACCAAAGGGACAAAGCCAGTATACGGATTGCCTTCAAACAATTCGCCTGCCCGACGGACGAGCGTCATCATGGTTAATGCCAACGAGGCGGTGACGGGTCCACGCAGGAGCCACTTGAACAAGCGGCTCTTCACAACCCGGTCGGGCCACGAAACACCAAAGAATGCAACCGCATACGCCATTAAGATGACCAGCACCGCCACCAGCACATTGTTGATAAATGCCGCGCTCCAAAACACCAATTGATAATGCGCCGCAAAATTGGAACCATATAAAAGGTAAGGATAGGAGCCCAACGCCGGTGCGGTAGCACCAGCCATCAAATACAACATGCGGCGTTGACCAGAACGCGTCAGCATTTTTCGATAGGCGCGAATAAAGTTAAAACCCGCCCAGGCGATCACTGCAATATAAAATAACGTAAACGCTTGCGTCCAGGTAGTGTGCTGTAAATGCGGCGCAGGCTTGCCATCTGTGATCAAGCCACCCACCAATAAGCCCGCTGCCAGCAACACCAAAAACACCGCCGATAAAACATATACCAGCCGCACCGCCAACCGCCGGCGTCCGCGCGATGGGCGGCCCGCCGTAACAAGTAACGCATCCGAAAGATGCAAATAAGATGGGGGTAAAAAGATGATGCCGATCCATTGCAGGCGCAACAGCAGTTCAATTCCCCAATCTGGCACAGTTTTATTCTGTAAAGCTTCCGTGGTAAATACCACCACTACACACAATAGAATTATCGCGAATGAACGCGCTACTCGGTCACGCAAATTAAACGACAGGGCATACAGGAACAATGAGAACGCCGTGATCGCGATGCCCGCCGTTAGTATATTATTGATATTTTGGAGCCCCGCCAATAAACTTTCCGTCCAACCGTTAAACATACCAACCTTCCCAAAATTACGTCTACTTTAGTGCTCTCCCAAAAAACAACGCTACATCTTGTGTTGGGTAATACTGGTCATTATACCCACAAAATTCATATCCAAACTTTTGCAACATGCGGATGCAAGGCTGATTCTTGGACTGCATCTCCAACACCAGCCGACGCGCGCCTCTTTCCAACGCCCAATCCTGCCCGGCCACCAACAAAGCGGACCCCGCCCCTTTTCTTCGCCACTCCGGTGCAACCACAATATCTGTTACCCAGATGATCGAAGCGGCATGTTCTTCGGTGAGACAAATATATCCCACAGGGTTGTTCTCGTGCAAAGCTACGAAGCCCGCATCGCGCCGTGCCCATTCATCCGCGAGAGTAAATGGATTACGCGGATACTTCACCTCCACCGAACGCGGCAGCCGCACCTCGCGAAAATTCGCCGTCACTTGATTTGGCTCGCGGCGCAACTCCAACTGCCAGACATAATCGCTGGAACAGGAATGATCCAGCGCCATCAAGCGCGGCAAGTCATTTGTATGGGCAGGGCGAATTTCAAAATCAGGCATATCTCTCCAAATCAGCGTTAGCATGTCACCCTGAGCGCTAGCGAAGGGTCTCTACGATAATCTCAGAGATTCTCACCTGCACTTGTGTGCGGCGCAAGTGTCGCTTTGCTCAGAATGATATGGTGCAGGTTAACTATTGATTCAAAACACGCACTGCGATCACACATGGTTCAAGCGAATTACCAAGGTTATCTGTGATCACCAAGCGCAAAAAATAATCGCCATTGCTTTGGGATAAGGTATTCCATTTCCCTAGCGGCTCATTATTCTTCGGCGCGCGATCGGCAGAAATTGTCGCCCAATTCTGCGTTCCAGCAGGCGCGTACTCATATTTGTAAAAACCAAAATTAGGAATATTCGCTGTGCCAATCAATTCAACTTCCGCTTGCACATCTTCGCCCGAGCGCGGTGACGTGATCATGATTTGATCAGTCACGCAACCGCTCATCCCGGTTTGGGCAGGCGCGGTAGCCAAAACGATCGCAGACTGGGTGGTATCGCCAGGCAACAAGGTTGCTTGAGGGGAAGCCAAAAGATCCAGCGTAGGCGTGGTCAATAGATCAGAAGCAGGCAGGGCTGGCGCGACGAACGTCGCAATATAGAATTCCACAAAGAACAACGCCAACACTAAAAATCCAAGTGCAGTTGCGCGTCCCAATCTTCCCAATGCAAATTCACGTTCAAGAGTGTAGACCGAATTCCGCCATTCACGCCACATCACCCACATGCGCCGAAAAACGAACAACCCCAAAATCGCCAGGCTGATATAGATCAGCGGCTCATAGGTGCCGAGGGAACGATAGACATATCCCATACCACTGCCGGGTTAAAGCGCGCGCAATACGCCACGTATAATGGATTCGATTTTCGGTGTGATCACTTTACCGGCTTCCATGACCTCTTCATGCGTGGTCACGGTCGAGCCATCCAGGTTGGCTTTATTGCTAATACCCGAAAGACCCAACACCCGCAAACCGCCATGCCGCGCCACGATCACCTCAGACACAGTGGACATGCCCACTGAATCCGTGCCTGCCATGCGCAGAAAACGTAAATCTGCAGGTCCTTCATATGAGGGACCACTCAACCCGCAATACACACCTTCACGCAGTGTGATGTTATTTTCTACAGCCGTTTTACGCGCCAACGCCATCAACTCAGGGTCATACTGACGACTCATATCCGGAAACCGCGGACCCAACTCATCAATGTTCGGTCCGATCAAGGGGTTGGCGCCTGTCATCCCCACCATGTTTAAATTATCGGTAATTAACATCACATCCCCCGGCACAAAATCAGGATTCACGCCGCCAGCCGCATTGGTCACAAACATCATTTCCAATCCCAACCTCTGCATCACCCGCACCGGCAGCGTGATCTGCGACATGCTATAGCCTTCGTAAAAGTGGATACGCCCCTGCATCACCATCACAGTTTGCCCTTCAAGTTCACCCAGCACCAACCGTGCGGCATGCCCCTGCACGGTCGAGCGGGGCCAGTTGGGTAATTCACTATAGGGAATTACATCCGCTTTCTGAACGGAATTCGCCAGATCGTTCAAGCCTGATCCCAAAATAATGCCGACTCGCGGCTTGTACGCAGTCCGCGCACGGATGGCATCCGCAGTTTCATCGATTTGTTGAAGTGTTACGTATATGGTCATAGTGGGTTTCTTCTTTTCAAGTAAGGATAAGGGTTTCTTGCCCCTCGATCTTCCCTAGCATGGAAAAATTATATCAGATTATACTTTCAACCTTGTAAGTAACTCAAACCTAGACAAACTGTCATGCAGGATACAATGGTAACTATTCCAGATAAAACACGCCATTCAACACAGAAAAGTATGCGCTTAACTCTCGTAAACAAAATACTCTTCAGTTTCGCAGTTATCCTATCTCTGGTCGCGCAGGGGTTTGTATTCGCACCTACCAAATTAGTGTTTATCCTCCAGCGCCTTCCCAATTGGGGCAACCTCACTTTTGGCGCAATCCTCTTTCCGGTAGCTTTAATTCTAATAACACTGGCTATCCGCGCACTTAAACTCGGGACGCGCACAAATTGGACGCTGCTCACCATCCATGCCTTAACCGTCATCGGAACCTATTTTCTGCTGGACGTATCCGCTGCACCCGCCCGAGAGGCTGGCTTCCTGTTCACTGGAGCCATCACCACACTGACAGCCTTTGGCATCCTTGCCAACACACCGCCCGCAGACCACACCCCCTCCATCTCTCCAATTAAAGAAAACACAATAGAAGAAATCGAAATTCCGGTAGAACAAACACCCTATATCGAATCAAACAGCCGGGCGTTAAACGAGCAGATCGCTTCCATAACCCGCAAACTGAACACAGAAAAACACCGCACCACACAACTGACCTTTCTCAACGAACTCAGCCAGCAACTCGAAAGCGAACTCGACCCCCCGGTCGCTGCACAACTGGCAGTCAACATGCTTGAACGCGCAACCGAATGCTCGCTAGTTTCATTATTCCTGCACGAACAGGATAAAAGAGAATTTGTAGCACTCGCCACTGCTGGAAAATCCGCAAGCGTTATACCTCCCGGCTACCGCCAGAATTCTGAAAAAGGTCTCATCGGCCGTATCGCTCGCATAAAAAAGACGCAACTCGTTAACGACACCAGCGTTGACCCTGATTTCTTCCCGATCAACAACGAAAAAACACTATCCGAAATCATTGTCCCGATCATGCAAAATGGACAGATCAAAGGACTCATTGAAGTCTGTTCTGAAAAAGCCTATGCGTTCAGTGGCGTGGATGTCAATATCATAGAAGGTGCCGCACTGGAACTCACCCGCGCCTGGGAACGCTCAAGTTACAACCAAAGACTCACGGAACTGATTCAGGCTGGTATTTCATTAACGACCCTGCTCGATCCCCAAGCCGCAGTGCAAGAGATCGCCTCACTTGCCCGTAAGACCCTTGAAGCCCGCTTTGTATTCATTACATTGCTAGACCAGCAAGGCAATTTCTCGCGCACATCCTCTGCCGGAGAAGCACCTGTTCTTCTCAAGGCGCTTAACACCAACCCCGCCCATGAGCCATTAATGCAAGCCGCGTTGAATGCCACCAAGCCATTTCGCGTGCGCGATTTGCGGAAGTATGCCAACGCCAAAAATCTTGAAATTGACCACGGCGGACTGCGCAGCGTATTGGCAATCCCGATCCGCTTACATCGATTAAGCATCGGCACAATTCTGGCTTTCGGTAAACAAGAAGGTGTATTCTTCTCTGAAAATGACGAATCGCTTGCCGACTTGCTTTCATCGCAAGCTGCCGCCGCCATCGAAAGTTCCTGGCTATACCAGGAACTTCGCACCACGCTCAACACCACATCCCTGCTCTACCAATTGAGTTTGGATGTAACACAGACGGAAGAGTTAAGCACTGCTGCTGAGTTGATTGCTCAAGCAGCGCATAAAGCAACCAACTCCAGAGAAACAGGAATCGTACTTTTATCCAAAGAAGGCGAGATCCAGGTGGAAGTGGAATTGGATGAAACCGGATTTCATACTCGCGGCAAACATCCGATGGAAAACGTCAATCAAGCCATACAAACGGGACAAAGCATATATGTGTCTGTAGAGAATGGTACGCTGGTTTGTTATCCGCTGCTTACGCGCGCACGCACGATTGGCGCGTTATGGATGGATATCCCTGAAAGTCGTGGGCAGAATTTTGCAAACATTCAAACCCTGGCAAACCAAGCCGCAGTAACCTTGGAACGTTCGATCCTGCTATCCGAATCTCGTCGACAGGCAAAACAGATCGAAGCTGCCTACGAACAATTACAGGCAACTTACGACCAAACTCTCTCTGCATTGATGTCTGCCCTTGATGCCCGCGACCGTGAGACAGAGGGGCACAGCAACCGCGTAAGCCGCCTCGCCTGCATGATGGGCGAAGCGCTCGGTTTAAATGGTCCGCAGCTTAAGGCGTTGGAAAGAGGCTCGCTGCTTCACGATATTGGCAAGATTGGTATCAGTGACACGATCCTGCACAAACCCGGCAAACTGACAGATGATGAGTGGAAGATCATGCGCACGCATCCCGATATCGGAGCGCGCATCATTGAGCGTATCCCCTTCCTACAGGAATGTATGCCCGTAGTCCACTCTCATCACGAGCGCTGGGACGGGAGCGGGTATCCGCAAGGGTTGAAGGCAGATGACATTCCGCTCCAGGCACGTATTTTTGCGGTTGCCGATGTGTTTGATGCGCTGACCAGCAAACGAAGTTATCGAAAAACATCCAAACCAGAAGATGCCGTCACTTACTTGCGCGAACAGGCAAATATCTTATTCGACCCAAACATCGTGGAGATCCTTGCCACACTTCCCTATGCCGAGTTCATTCAAACCGACAAGGCAAGCCTATGAAAACCAACAAACCCACCAATGCTTTTGCGCCTCATGAAGTGAACCGCTTTCAGGCTCCGCTGGCTTTGGCATCCGTGTTTTTCATGGTCCTCATTATCTTAAATGGATTACTCGCCAAACCTGCTCCAAATCTGCTGATGATTCTATACGGGATGGCAGGCACCTTTTACATATTGATATATAACTCCATAGTAGCCAGATCAACTTTCTTGCGAAAACGCTATAGTTGGATAAATTCCATGATTAGTGGGACGGGCTTGGGAATACTTGTTTACATTCTTCCGTTTCACCTGAAAGAGTTAATCCATATCTTAATTGTGTTTGGCGCAATTGTGACAGCGATAATTTCGGGAAGATATCATACCTATATCTATCTATTGATCGTCATGATTGTTAGCATCTTCGGCTACCTGCCTGATACGCTTAATGCCCAAAACTTTCTTGAATATATTACACCGTTCGTTATATCAATTATTGCGGTGGAAACTTATCTACGCATCAAAGACACTGCCCAACAACATATCCAACGGCTGGAAACGATCAACACGGTCAGTCGCCAGTTAATGCAATCGCTTGATACCGATCAGGTACTTGCCCTGCTAAATGCCACGATTCTGGATACCATTGAAGCAGACACCTACTTTATTGGTATGCTCAAAGGCGAAGAACTCCAACTGGATCTCTTCTACGATGACGGCGAATTTTATAATGGACTGCGTGTCCCACTCGAAGGGACGCTTGCAAGCTGGGTGATCAATAATCAGAAACCCTTGTTCCTGCCAGACTTGCGCGATGACGTGCAATTGGATGGAGTAAAAGTTCGGATCATCGGCAAGGAAAAAACCAGCTTATCCTGGATCGGCGTCCCGCTTAATACTGCCAACATCACGGGTGTTATGGCTCTCGCTTCCTACAAACCCAACGCATTTGATCTTGCCGATCTTGAGCTTTTATCAAGTCTGGCACAACACGTAACGCTTGCGCTTGACAACACCATTCGCCATGCCCAAGTGGAAGAGCAAGCGCGCTTGGATAGTCTTACGGGTGTTTACAATCACGGCTATTTCTTAAAAAGGCTCGCTGAACAAGCAAAGGAAACGGCCACCGCCAAAACCCCACTCAGCTTGATCATGCTTGATATCGATTATTTCAAACAATACAATGACACCTATGGACATCTAGTAGGCGATCAAATATTGAATTCACTCTGCTCTGCCATCAAACAACATATCAAACAAGGCGATGCAGTTGGCAGATGGGGCGGCGAAGAGTTCATTATTTCATTACCGAACGCCACGGGTGAACAGGCAACACAGGTAGCAAAACGGATCAGCGAAACAATGGCAGGTTTACGAGTAGAGGACCGCGAACACAGAACAGTTCCAGTCCCCACCGTCAGCCAGGGAATTGGGATGTTCCCCAGCGAAGCGGACGAGATCTATCGTCTCATCGATCTTGCTGACCGCAGATTATATGTAGCCAAAGAACGTGGGCGCAATCAAATAGAACCAGATGCAAGTCACTGGTCAAAAATTCAAGCAGAATGATAAAGAGCAGACCCTACGTCTGCTCTTTTCTTTTACTCCATGGCAGTTTTGAACACCTGGATGACTTTGTCCACTGCTTTATCGTCCACCCAATAATGAGTCACCAAGCGGAAGCGGCGCGCGTTCTCACAATCTAACAACACGCCTTGTTTCAATGCGCTGTCAATGATCTTCGCCGCATCGACCTTCACATCGCTTGCCAGATTGAGATACACCATATTGGAATATGGTGAACCTTCGTCAACCAACACCCCCTTCACATTTCTCAAACCATCCGCAAGTTTACGCGCACGGGCATGATCGTCAGCCAATCGCGTGGTCATCTTTTCAAGCGAAATAATTCCCGCTGCAGCAAGGACGCCAACCTGCCGCATCCCGCCACCCAGCATTTTGCGGAGGTGACGTGCCCGCGCGATGAATTTACTTGTGCCCACCAACATGGAACCGATCGGAGATGCCAAGCCCTTGCTTAAGCAAAACATCACCGAGTCAGCTGGGTCAACCAAATCCCTGATCGAAACATTTTGTGCCGCAGCCGCGTTGAAAATCCGTGCACCATCAATATGCAGCGACAAATTATTCTTCCGCGCCAACTCGCCGACCTCGCGTGTGTAAGCAGCAGTCAAAGGAATACCGCCACAGATGTTTTGAGTATTCTCCAGACAAATTAAACGCGTAATGGGGTGATGCACATCCTCGGTCCGAATCGAGGCGAGGATGTCATCCAGAGCCAGCGTGCCATCTTTTTGATTCGGCACGGGACACGGTTGAATCCCACCCAATGCAGACATCCCGCCCGCCTCATTCAAATAAATGTGGGACTTATCACCCACGATCGCTTCATCCCCACGCTGACAGTGGACCAGCAACGCGAGCAGGTTACCCATCGTGCCCGACGGAACGAACAAAGCCGATTCCTTGCCGAGCATATTTGCCGCGAGCGCTTCCAAACGATTGACGGTTGGGTCATCACGATAAACGTCATCGCCTACCTCAGCTTCTGCCATGGCTTCGCGCATCTCTGGAGTGGGTTTGGTGACGGTGTCAGAACGCAAATCAATATAGTCCATATAGACTCTCCTTAAGCAAGGTTTTCTGTATTGAGCAATGTTTTGGATTGTATATCAAGTACGACAAAAGCAGGTAGACCCAGTTCGTTCCAAAGGCTGTAGCCATCACAACCGGTCAGCCAAGCAACATATAACGAGATAACCGTTCCATGCGTAACAAGAACAATAGTTTTGTCGTGATATGAATTCAATACAATATCTACAGCCTGACGAAAACGCGTAAGCGCTTCGCTGGCAGTTTCATTCCCGAAGACAAGTTGA
>CAZMQE010000062.1:4958-13023 GCA_964568115.1 uncultured Anaerolinea sp. | reverse complement strand
ACTTTCAACATCCAATAGTTCTTGCCCTCTTGTGAAAATCCCATGCCAGCCAATCGGGAGAGGATCATCCACCCTACGAAAAGGGACATGCCCACACTGCTGTACGCCAGCATGATGCGCAATGAATTCATGAACCAGTCGGGGGCTTCGCCTTGCCCGGCGGGAGGCGTGCTGCCACCACGGAGCATTGACAGGGTATAAATCACTCCCAGGATAAGCGGAGAGATCAATTGGGAGAGGTTGCGCAGATCACGTCTCAGCATAAGAAAATCTTTTTGAACAATGGCAAGCACCGGCTTGGGAAGGAGGCGGGCAAGTCCGAATCCAAAATTGCTGGTGTTGACGGTGACCGGGCGTGAAGGTCGGACCGTCTTTTTACGCGTGATCACTTGCATGCCCGCCCAGCCGGAATAATACCAACCCTCGGCAGTGACCAGCGCGAACCAAAACAGCACGCTCGCAAATCCAAGCGTGGCGCCTAGCAACAGAATGCTCGAGAGCCAATGACCTTCGCCGAGCGCCACCAAACCCTGACCCGCCCAATTCAAGGGCAGCCAGGGCGTATTTGAAATTAATAAGATACCGGCGAGGCGCGTCCCTGAAATATTGATCGCTTTGCCAAATGAGTTGGCAAAGTTACCAAGTTGGGAACAACCGATCCCAATGATGGCACCGAGAAAACCAAGGATCTCTACGGCACGGCGTGGCGGCACGACGCGTACGACCAGCATGACCAGCAAAGAAGAAACCCCGGCAGCCGCGAGCGCCAGCACGATCATCACGATCACCACCAGCGGATAATAAAGGAAGTTATAAGAACTGGAGATCCCAAGCCCAAATAACAAAGGCAACCCGAACAGGGAAATCAGAGCGAAGTTGGGTAAGACCGCCTGCAGTAATTTTGCAACGAACACAGCTCGAATAGGCACAGGTGTCGTCAGCAGGAAATCCATATCGCCGGAAAGATATAGCGCTTGCAGCAACACACCAAAGCTGGTTAATAATGTTCCCACGAACATAATGCTTAACGTCAATGCAGGGATCGACGCCAGAATCGGCTGCACGTCAATTCCAACATATTGAACAAATTCTGGAGAACGCATCACGCGCAGCAACAGCCAGCTCATGGAGACAATGAAAGCGGCAAAGCCCAATAACATCAACCAAATAAAGATCATGCCGATTTTCCGGCTCAGCTTGGCATGCCGAAAAGCGTTGAAGGTGATGCGCAGACGCATGAACAACAATTTCCAGACCGCCGGTAATATGCGTGCATCTGGTATACGGTCAGCAGGAAGATGATGAGTGGTATTCATTTTAGAACTTCGGCGATTTCAGCCTCTTCAGCACCGCCGGTAAGACCCAGGAAAATATCTTCAAGGCTGGCTTGCCCAGTTTTATCCAGGGTACGCAGCTCATCCATGGTTCCCACCGCAATGAGCTGACCTTTATTGATAATGCCAATGCGGTCACACATTCTTTCAGCGATCTCCAAAATATGCGTAGAGAGCATCACCGCGGCGCCCCGGTCCGCGAGTTGGCGCAGGATATCTTTGATCAAGCGCGCAGACTTGGGATCAAGACCCACCGTAGGTTCATCGAGCACCAACACTTTGGGGTCGTGCATGAGTGCGGCAGCCAGCGAGGCTTTTTGCTGCATACCATGGCTATAAGAATCAACTGTCTCATCCCCCACCGCAGATAGATCGAACATCCGCAAAAGTTCATCAATGCGATGCGCCACCTGACCACGATCCATGCTGTATAGATCGCCAACAAAACGCAGCAATTCTCTCCCGGTCAGTTTGGCATATAAATTGGGAGTATCGGGAACATAGCCAGCGGACGCCTTGGCAAGCATGGATTGAGTTTGGATATCATACCCGGCTACTTTGATACTGCCGGATGTGGGTTGGAGCAGTCCCACGATCATTTTGATGGTCGTTGTTTTCCCGGCTCCATTCGGACCGAGGAAGCCGAATACCTCGCCCCCAAACACATCAAAGCTGATATTGTTTACCGCCACTTTGTCGCCGTACCGTTTAACGAGGTTACGAGTTTCGATCAGGGTTCCATTCATAGCATCTCCTAGAACAAATCACCATTGCTTATACCATTTATTTTATACGTAACGAGGAGGAAAAGTGTGCAGGAAATGGAAGCGGACTAATAGAACGCGAAACCCGGTTTATGCAGTACGTTTTTCTTATGCAATTATTTGGCGATATACTCCTGTCAGATTTGAGGCACATATGCGTTTTATATAGTGAACGTCTCAAATCAAATTGGGAGGTCAGGTTGACCGAAAACACGACAATACACTCTGTCAAACGCTGGTTTTTGCAGGAAAAAGCAAGCTCAATCCCTGATGCGGAAACTTTCACGCAGTTATATGAGCGAACCTACCTTGCCGTGTTCCGTTATGTGTATGGATTCAGTGGCGGGTCTCAACAAGAGGCAGAAGATCTAACTGCAGACACGTACGCACGCGCCTGGAAAGCCCGTCAACGCTTCCATGGCGACGATCAAGCCGCGCTTGGCTGGTTATTGCGAATCGCCAAAAACCTGGTAATTGACTCGTCTCGCCGTCATAAAGTCCGCAATGTGGATGAGGGGTTTAATATCGAATTGTTAGTTGACCCAAACCAAGTATCTGAATTGGATATTATCGCGCGCGAACAAATCACAACGCTATGGCGGATGCTTGGCTCATTGTCTGAAGATATACGTGAAATGCTTGTCCTCCGCTATATGCTGGGCTGGCAAATAAAGGAAGTCGCGGATTATTTAGGGGCGAGCGAGAACAATATCAGCGTGACGATCAAACGAGCACTTCAGCGCTTACAACGTGATTGGTCCCAATTGCAGGAGAAAGACAATGAATAAGCAGAATGTATCAAGTCTTCCCGACGAGAACAAAATTGAAGAGTTGCTGACAAAGATCCAGCCCGTGCCAAGCGACTACTTTCATAAAAAAATGGAACAGACACACTGGCGAACTGAACCTTTTCAATTAAAAGGCATTGCAAATAAAACGCGTCTGAAATTAGCAGGAGCCCTGGTTTTGCTTCTCGCCATCATTACATTTGCAGTTACTCCTCAAGGTCGCGCCTGGGCACAGGAAGCAGCGCGATTCTTTACAAGAATCAACTCAGCGACTGTTCAACTCTCGGATGAACAAATGAAATGGATGACGGAGCCAAGTAAACAACAATATGATTTACCTCTTGTACCTGTCTTTGTCCCCGCAGTTTCGCCTGAAATGGCGGCAATAGCAGGGTGTGAAACTCCACAGAAATCCCAATCCTATCGCTGTCAGGTTGCATTGGCTGAATCCAAACTTGGATTCGATCTGAAGGAACTTCCTGAAAATCCCAATGGCTGGGAATTCAAATCCCTGTACATCAATATCAATTCTCAATATGCTGTAATGAATTTCGACTTGGACTTTAAGTACTTCGGCATTAACAGCAATGGTTTTATGAGTTATAGCAGTTTGACGTTTATACAAGGATTAGGTGACTTCTCAAACTTCGATTGGTACAAAGGGAATCCCTGGGAAGCCGCGCCTGCGGACAAGATCGAACCCGTTTCCATTGGGGCATATATAGGTGAATATGCAAAGGGCAGGTTTGGCTTGTCATCCGATAATGAATTGATTTGGTCCGACGCTGATCGTCGCCAAAGGCTGATCTGGAGTGAAGGTGCAAGGTGGTATTTAATAGACTTTCAGCCCAACCTCAACATCACAGGCACAATGGGGAAAGAGCAGCTTATCCATTTGGCTGAAATCTTAGTCAATTCATCAACCGAAACAAACAAGCCATTGAACCCTGATCGTCTCGTATCCATTTCTGACGCAGAGAAAATTTCAGGACTTGATCTAAAAGCACCGACTCTGCTTCCAATGGAGATGGACTTCTCGTATGCTCGTTATCTTCCAAATGAACAGCAGGTACAACTTATTTATGGACTTAACGAGAGTTTGGTAATCGATGAATGGATAGGTGACCCCATTGCGTACAAAAAGCCTTTAGGCAAGTATGAGTTCAACTGTGAGATAGTAAGCATGGATGGCACCGATGGATTCTATTGCTTTTATGACGGTTCAAATCCACGTGCATTTTTATGGTGGCATAAAGATAATCTCAATTATCAAATGTCTTATGATTCGTTTTCACTAGGAGGCAAACTTGACAGGGAAAAAATGCTCTTGATCGCTGAGAGCATGCAGGATATTGACGACTTCCTCAAAAAGAGCGGCAGGAATTATGAACAGATTGTCCTCTATGAACAGGCATTAAAGATCGATGCCAAAAAATTCCAAGTAACACCTGCTGGTTGGACATTTGCTAATTTCTGGGGAGACCTATATTCACAGTGCATTGGTTTGACTTATACATCTGTGACAGGGAAGAGTACGCTGTTCATCAACGAATGCAAGACAGACAAAAACTCTGATACATCCATCTTTCCTTTCAGATCAATTAAACAGGTAAAAGTGGGAAACGCCAAAGGCAAGTATATTGCCGGAAGTTTTGTGATAACCGATGACGGAAAACAAGTCTGGGACCCGACTTCGCCTAGAAGACAACTTTATTGGCAGGCAGACGGACTATGGATGCAGGTAATTGTATACGGTGATGAAGCCCTGCTATCGGGCAAAGACGATCTAATCTCATTCGCTGAAAGTTTGAAATAAATCAAAAAGGCGACCCGATCGGGTCGCCTTTTATTTACGGCTGTAAACAAGCTGGGATCGAATCGACAAACCCGATGGGAGATTGAGTGGAGCCGTTCTCATCGTAGATCTTCACGAACTGCACTTCGGGGAATTGTTTGAAGTTGTAGGTGAGCAAGTTCGCGATCGTATACGTTGCACCGGCGCGATCACACGTCCCGGTGAGGTAGATGTGTGCCACACCATTGATGAGTTCAAAGCGGCTATAGCCGGTAAAGCCATTCGTTAAATTGATCCAGCCATATTGATAACGTTCCGTCGCACCGGGACCTTTGAAATATGCATCCAGCAGCGCAATATAGACATTGTTACTGCGCACCCAGCGGACACCCGTCCGCTCAAAGGGTGGTGCGTTGTTATCGTAGCGATATTTGTTCACAAAGTAAAGATTGATCTTTACATACTGTGGCGTGGGACTCGGCAGGCGCGTTCGCGTGGGCGTCCGTGTGGGTGTGGAGGTGCGCGTCAGGGTCGCGGTGCGGGTTGGGGTGGGTGTCCGCGTGCGCGAAGGCGTGAAGGTTGCCGTGGGAGTTCGGGTGGGCGTACGCGTCCGCGTAGGCGTGCGGGTTGGAGTGAGTGTACGAGTGCGAGAGGCTGTCGGCGTGGAAGTCGGTGTCCGCGTGCGTGAAGGGGTGAAGGTTGCGGTCGGCGTGCGTGAAGGCGTTGGAGTCCGTGTAGCTGTGGGGGTACGCGTGACGGTAGGAGTGCGAGTTGGAGTCCGTGTAGCAGTTGGTGTACGTGTGCGAGAGGAGGTCGGTGTAGCCGTTGGAGTCCGCGTGAATGTGGGAGTTGGAGTATTCGTTGGCGTGCGCGTGACCGTTGGTGTAAATGTGTTGGTGGGTGTGCGTGTGACGGTTGGCGTCGGCGTCTTCGAGGGCGTCAATGTGATCGTGGGAGTATTGGTCGAAGTCACCGTAACAGGTGTCGCTGGCGTCGGAGTCGTCTCCCCTTGGAAGACAAAGCGGACCGCATCCGCACCGACAAAGCGCTCGGCGATCGAGGCAGCTTCATCCTGAGTCCGATTCGTGAGTTCGATGTATTCGTCACCGGTGCCAGTGAAATTGTAGGTGCCAATGTATACCCAGCCATCGGTAACGTAATAGATGTTCGGGAAAACTTCCTGATTCATCACGATCTGATTCGTTTTACCTGCATGCCGGATCGAATAGAGCGCGCCTTCGGTAGTGGCGTTGACCGCGGGGATGCGGACATAGACCGCATACGAGCCAGCATTCGCACCCGCAGGAAGATTCCATTGCGCGGTGCAAGTGGACGTAGTGGCGCTTGGTTGAGAGTAACGCATCACATTCCCCTGGGCACTGCCCGTCGAAGTCACCAACCAACACTCAGCCGGGTTCTCTACAAAGTTTGCCGAGCCATCATCCACGATGAGACCGGTGGCGGGTTTGGGTGGGTACGCCAGTTGATTGCCCGATGGATAGACCTGCGCACCATAATAGACCAGCGCGGGGTATGCCACCCACAATGATTCAGGTTGATTGTTCACCCATGGGTCTGCGGTAAGTCCCTGCCAGCCGTAAGGGTCAACGGATTTGCCAGCCGGGTTGCGGACCAGCAAATGTAAATGTGGACCGGATGAGTTACCAGTGGTACCACTGATGCCCAACATCTCGCCGTGCGGCATGGAGATACAGCCCGGCGTACTGCAAGCCTGCACAGCGACAGAACTCATGTGTCCATAATACGTGTTGTAGCCATTGGCATGATGCAAGCGGACATAAATGCCGAGATTGATCTTGTGATTCTGTGGATCCCACCAGCCTGAATATACGACCTGGTCTGCATCCGCTGCGGCGTAGACGGGACGATACGAAATGCCATAGTCGATCCCATCATGACCGTCATACCACATCCAATCACCGATGCTGTAAGACCAGTATCCGCCGCTGCCTGCGTTACAAACACCAGCTTGTGGTGGCGGTGTACCCACAGGTGCAGGTACGGGACAATCTTTATTTGCTTCAACGCCATTGAAAGCAACAATGCGATTATCAAACGTATAGTTGGGAGTGGAATGATCAAAGACCGAGCCCTGTGCAGCTGCACCGGGATAGGGTGGATATAAAAATGGTGCTACAACTTGTGCTGGCACATTTGTGTTATCAGCAGATGCACGAATAACACCCAGCATGGTCAGGCTGAGCAGGATAAGTGTGAGGGCGTGTTTGAGAGGGCGGGTCACAATTTATATTCTATCTGAGATTGCTCACCTGCACTTGCGTGCGGTGCAAGTGTTGTCGGGCTAAAGCCCTCCTCGCAATGACATCATCAAGGCTGAGGTGTGGCTTGAGAAACAGGAACAGATTTGAGCGTGGAAAGAACCGTCACAGCGTCTGTGAGGCAGGCATCCACTTGATCTTGAAACGTGACTTCAAACCCGGTAATGATATTTCCGTCGCCTCCAGTATAAGTCACGAATGTTTTGACTCCGTTTTCAGAAGCGACGCCCACATCAAAGGTGACGTTATCGGCGTATAAAACATCATGTTCGATCGAAATGTTGGCAGGCAAGCCGCGTCCCGAAGTGACCGCGATCACGCAATACTCAATCTTGCGATGCCCCAATGCCGGGAAACCAAATTGATCACTCGTCACTGCCCAGAGATCGGGATCATAGGTCACGCGAAAAGCATAACCCGGCGTTGAATCACCCGGATACGTTGGCGTGCCATCCCACACCATGCGCACAGGCGCGTTCACGGCTTCGGTTGGTAATTCAAGCGGCGGCAATTGCGTTTCGGTTGGCGTAAGCGAAGGTGTGAAGGTTGGTTCAGGTGTAAATGTTTGAGTGGGGGCGAGAGTCGGTGAAAGCTCAGGGATCAGAGGTTCCACGGGGGCTTCCGTTGCAACGGGCACCTCGGTCGCCGGAACCTCGGTAGCAGCAGGCGCAGAGGTAGCAGCCGCGCCACCGCACGCTGTAAGTATAAGAGCTGAGATCAGGATAAAGATGATTCGGCGAAACATTTGGACTCACTTCCGCATCCATGCGGGACAACAGGTTGATCCAGTCTCAAAAAACTTTATCTCACCTGACAACACGCTCGCAATGGACACATTCATTCTACCATTTAAGACCACCGTGAAAGCCAAAGTGTTCCCGTCAGGCGACCAGAGCGGCGTCTCAACATGCCCGTTATCAAAGCTCGTGACTTGATTCACTGCGCCAGTTTCAACATCAACAATGTAGATGTTGCTGATCAAAGCCTCACTCAATTGATTTGCATTTTCATCTTGTGGATTCTCGCGCACAACAAAAGCGATTTTCTTTCCATCTGGCGACCAATTTGCCGCATACCCGTGACC
>CAZMQE010000062.1:0-4858 GCA_964568115.1 uncultured Anaerolinea sp. | reverse complement strand
AATTTGAGGCGAACCCAGCGAGTCCACTTTGAGATAGGCAGCTTTGCCATCGGATGTCCATGCCAGGAAATGAGCGTCAGAGGCGGTGATAGGTTGGGTGGACGAACCAGCTTCGGTATCGAGAAAAAGAACCGTCTGCCCGTTGGGACAGTTCAATTCGATGAGGAGATATTTTCCAAGTGGCGCGGGGAAGGTGTTATTGAGTCCGCAATTCGGAGGGATGGAAAAGGGAATCTCATTAATGGGTTCGTATGTAAGCGAGTATTCCACAAAGGCGGGAGGCTCGAAGCGGTAGATTAAGAGAGTAGTTTCGAGAGGCGGCGCGGGAGAAGGAGCGCAGGCAAGAAGCAAGCTGTATAAAGTGAAAATCAAAACGAAGTGCATTCGTAAATAGCGCGACATGCTGCTATTATACAGGCGGGTCAGATTGTCGAAATATATATCAACAAGGGTCACCATTCGAAAAAAATTGCGATTCTGTAACCCGCTACTTGGGGAGTGGCGTAGTAAAATCAAATATAAAACCAAATGGAGATTTATTATGCCAATTATTCAAAGAATCAAGTATCGAACCATCCTAAATTCACATGTCCGTTTCACAACCGAATTCATTATCCAATTTGAGGATGGGAGCATCGGCGCAGGAGCTGCACCCCAAGGTGAAACGATCAGTATTTATGAAGACAAGAAGATCGCCATAACGCCCGAAACGATCATTCAGACAATTCAAAGCAGTGGTATTTTAGAGAAGCCGCTCAGCCAGGCAGAGTTCGACCAGTATCTGCTACAGAACATCTCCGCCTTTGGCAGAAATAATGCCTACAGTCTTTCGCTGGCATTCTTCAATGCAACCCACCAATCCCAATCCCTTTTTGAATTATTCGACAAGCCAAAAGCTAAATTGGTGCCGCCACGCCTGTGTTTGAATATCCTTAATGGCGGCTGGCATGCCTACACCAACCCAGTGCTCAGCGATTTTTCCGAGTTCATGCTGGTTGCAAAAAGCGCTGATATCCTGGAAGTGATCGGCGAACATAACGAGATCCAAAAAGCGGTTAAAGCCAAACTCATCACCCAGACCAAAACCGTGGTATCTGGCAACCCCGTCAACAGTTTTGGCAAGGCTGATAACCGCGCACCTATCGAGTTCCTACTCGCCATCATTGAGGGCTTAGGTCTGACCAACAAGTACGATCTTATGATCGATGCCTCTGCGGGTGATCTATGGACACCAGAAGGTTATCGCCTTCCCATTACCGATAACTCAGTCTACTCGAGCGAACAGTTTTTGGATTATTGGAAGGGTTTGATCAAACAATACAACCTGCGCTTTCTGGAGGATCCATTCCGTGAGCAGGATGCAGAAAGCTGGCGCGCGCTGACAACCTCCGAACCGAATGCCATCGTCATTGGCGATAATTATTATTCATCAGACGCCGCGCGGATTGAAGCCGGAGCGGAAAAACAACATACGCATGCAGTGATCATTAAGCCCAATCAGGCTGGCACAGTGACCGGCATCCGGCAGGCAGTGGAAACCGCCCAACGCACAGGGCAGATCGTGATCACCTCCCATCGTTCCATCAGCACCGAGGAAACCTTCATCTCTGCGCTCACCTGTCTCTTGGGCGCACAATACATCAAGATCGGTCCGCTTGAAACGGATTATTCATCCATCGTACGTTTGAACGAGATTATTCGGCTAACGGAGTCCGTATGACAGTTAACACATCCATCAGCACCTTGCGGCATGCCCATACCCAATACAACGCCGAAAGACGGTATGCCGGTTCGATAGATATCCCGCTCAGCGAGACCGGCGCCCTCGATGCCCAACGGGCGTCCTCAAAACTGGCTGAGATCAATTTCGATATGGTGATCACATCGAAATTAAAAAGAGCCATACAAACCGCCAACCTCCTGATCGGCAACTCAGCCCCCATCATACAAAATGAATTATGCAACGAACGCAATTTTGGCGTTATGGAAGGGCTCACTTGGGAAGACATTCAAACCCTGCAACCACCTGTGTTGATGATCAATGTTGGTAACGATCTGCATACGGTCAATCCAAAAGGCGGCGAACCATTTGAGGATGTATGGGAACGCGCAAAGAAATTCCGAAACATGATCTTTCAAGCCTACGCGGGTGCGAACATTCTGGTGGTCTCACATGGTGTTTTCCTCCAAATGTTCCATGGTGTGCTGCGTGGGTTAACCTGCATTGAGTCGCTGGGTATATACCCATCCAATCTCGAGTTGGCAAAGTTTCAATTCGTAGGCGAGCAGTTGGTAGATGAAAAAGTCACGAGGCTTTTAGGCTCTGAACCGCTCAAATGGTAGTAGTCCGTTTGTAACCAATCCATCATTTTTATACAAATATCCAGTGATAAAATTCCGGCCCTGTGGTCGGAATTTTATCACTCATCCATGAGTAACAAGCAAAGGATAACATGGGCTCCATAGTTGGCTTCACTATTTTTCTTGATTTAACTCCAGATGCAACTGCGAGAACGCTGGCAGCCGAAAACCGGGCGTTGGCGCATTTTACACATCTCGAACGAGTCACCCTGCCCATTGGCTCGGCAACCTTACATGTATGGGGACACGCCCAACTTTCAGAGCGCATTCACACCCTGCCAGATGGCTCAACACTGGTATTGATCGGCTTCCCGCATAATGAAGTTGCATGGCACGCTGTTCAGGAAAATCTCCTAAAACTTGAGCGCCCCGAAGATTTTGTACTCCCGTGGGAAGGACGTATTATCCTGCTGCAGATCAGTGCGGACGGCAAACGCTGGACGCTTTGGAACGACTGGTTGGGAAGCATTACAACTTTTTACACAGACATGCAAAACGGACGCGTCGCATCCACGCTCGAACCTGTCACTGTTTCAGCATCAGGCTCCACCTCTGACGATATCTTCCTGCCGGGCTTGGTATCCCTGCTGCTCAACGGATACTTCATGACCGATTGGACCCTGCATAAAAACGTGAAAACCGTTCCACCAGACAGCCTGACAACCTGGAATGAAACAGGGTTCCATACCCAAACACTTTGGACCGTACAACCCAGCCAGTCACGCTGGGAGGCAGGGTGGGATGATCTCGTGGATGAGATGCACGCCATCTTGCACAAAGCCATCGCCGATATTGTGAATACTAGATCTACCTGGATATTGCCCTTATCCTCCGGTTTGGATTCTCGCTTGATCGCAGGCGTGATAGCAGATGTAGGTGCAAACGCCCGCGCCTATGCCTGGGGCGTGGCAGATAACACGGATGCGATCTATTCAAGAAAAATCGCAAAAACACTGGGCTTTCCATGGAAGCACGTGACCTTACCTAAAGATTTCCTGACCAGGTATACACCCAAATGGTCAGACTGGTTCGGCAGTGCCATGCACTTCCATGGCATGTATCTCATGAGCTTCCTGGATGAGATCAAAAACGAGCCAGATGCTCCAACCATCAATGGATTTATTGGTGATGTCTTAACTGGCGATGGATTGAATGAGGCAATTGAACTTCATTCATCTAAAAAATACCAGATCGGCACTGAATGGTATGTTCACTGGCGCCCCGAGCTGCTCAAGGCATTTGCAAAATTTCCGCTGGAAGACGCGCTCGAAGCCAATGCCGCCAACATCGGGGAACAAATCGAATCATTTCCTGGAGCGCGCTTTCAAAAATTGTTGCTACTGCCATTGAGAAATCGACAACGCTTATTCATCAGTTTTCTGCCCACTGTGATGGATTATTGGAGAGGCACAGCTTCTCCATATCTAGACCGTTCGTACGCCCGCTTTTGCCTATCCCTGCCTCGTGCAGCCTTCGATAATCGTAGATTGCTTGGCGATGTTTTCAAACGCTATTATGGCAACCTCTCCGTCATTCCAGGCTCTTATGCCCATGAGCCTTACATTCTTACAGGCAGATATCTGGTGAAACAGCGGGTTGCCAAAACACTGCCAGCCTTCCTGCGCCGTCGGCTCACAAAAGGTTTTGAACACCAGCATATAGATGTAAACTTCGAATCTTTACTCACGCATGGACGGTCTGCTCTATGGCCCCTTTTCGACACTCTGGATCCGCTCGCAGACTGGCTAGACACGAATCAAGTTGAGCAAGACTTTCAAGCCGTGATGAAATCAGGGGATATAAAAGCGCTGAGAAGATTGCAGGCTGTCCAAACACTGGCATCGCAATTGAATGCCACAAAATCAGGATAAATACAATTTACCATCCAAGCAAATCTGCGATCCGGGTTGGACATGCTCCACCCGGATTATTTTTATAAATAGGCGGGTTATAATCCAAAGAGCAATTGTTGGTCGAGTAAGGCAAGTGCTTTTCTTGCCTGTATCGAGACCATCAAATAACCAACATTATTTTGCATACCCGGTGGTTTCAACTGTTTGCGCCTCAACCACCAGCATAGGATTAAAATCATGCATATCCTTGTAACCAACGACGATGGCGTGCAAGCGCCGGGACTTCTGGCACTCGCGCAGGAAATGCGCAAACTCGGCAAGGTGACTGTCTTTGCGCCGGATCGGAACTGGTCGGCTTCGGGACATGTCAAAACGATGGAACGTCCGTTGCGGGTGAAGGAGACCACACTCGCCGATGGGACATCTGCGTTCACGTCAGACGGGGCGCCGTCGGATTGTGTGGCATTGCCGTTGTTGGGCTTGGTGGACGAAGAGATCGACCTAGTCATCTCGGGCATTAATCCCAACGCCAACATCGGTCATGATGTGACGTATTCGGGCACGGTCACCGCCGCGATGGAAGCGGTCATCGCAGGTGTGCGCGGCATCGCGGTTTCGTTGGATTCGCCCGAGGGGCATAAAGG
>CAZMQE010000061.1:1201-13137 GCA_964568115.1 uncultured Anaerolinea sp. | reverse complement strand
TGGTGGAAGTTCGGCTTCCCCGTCTTTTACGTCAGCGATATTCTGCAGATCGCCGAAGCACTGACGGCGTTGGGTTATGCCAATGACCCGCGGCTGGAGAATACACTCGAACTCATCCGCTCGAAACAGGATGAGCAGGGACGCTGGCAGCTTGAATACAATTACGATGGCAAGACCTGGATGCGGTTCGGGAAAATGAAAGAACCGAATGAATGGGTCACGCTGCGGGCGTTGCGGGTGTTGAAGTCGGCGGGATAAAATGCACGGTAAAATATGAAAACAAAATCCCAAGCTAAACCAACATAACAATATGAATCCTATAAAGCGCACCGATTGGCAAACCAAGCCTCTCTCACAAAAAAGAGCCAAACTCAATCTGGGTAAAGTTTATTCAAAACAACTTTCGATCATAATTAAAGATGGTTTCAAACCAAAGGAGTTCGAAGATAAATGGTTCATCTTTTACGAGAATAATACGTTGTATTGCCATCGAAGTTGGACAGGGACTTGTATCTATGAAGTGCATTTCATAGAAGAAAATGATTCAATTCGTGCCACCCATGCTTATGTCAATCGTGACATAGAACAATATAATTACACCAACGATGATGAAGACATAGAAATAATTTATTGGTTGATCGATCCTTTTATGCGGGATAGCTGGTTTAGGGACTCTTGAATGTCACAAAACATTCTCGTCGTTTCCCCGCGGAAATCAGCACCACAAATTAATTGCAGATAATCTACTTCACCCTCAAAGGGGTCATCAATGAATTCACCGTTCTGGCAAAAACATGTTTATCGCTACGTCTTCTACGGCTGCGGACTCTTCGTCCTGTTGACCGTTGCCGCCATGTTCACCTACCCCGGCGGCACATATACTGGCGAGTTAACCAAAGGCTATGATTTCTTTCGCAACTTCTTCAGCGACCTTGGTCGCATCCATGTGGAAGGCGGGAAATCCAACCTCACTTCAGCGATCCTGTTCATCATGGCGTTGTCCATTGCGGGTATTGGGTTGGTCTTTTTCTTTATCGCCTTCCGTGAATTCTTCAAAGCCGATCGCGCCGGTCAGCTCTGGAGTTTATGGGGAACCATCATCGGGGTTGCGGCAGGCTTATGCTTCGTCGGTATCGCCTGCGCACCATACGATCTCTTTCTTGATCTCCACGTTCAATTGGTCTTTTGGGCGTTCCGCACATTTCTGGTCGCGGTCAGCATCTATGCCTATGTCATCTTTCGGCAAAACAAGTATCCGCGCCCATACGGCTGGGTCTTTATCGCCTTCGCAGTTTTCCTCGCCGCCTATCTGGTCTTGCTTGAGTTTGGGCCCGCAGCCAAAACACCCACCGGCTTGATCATCCAAGCCACGGGGCAGAAGATCATCGTCTATGTTTCGATCATCAGCGTGATGGCGCAATCCTGGCTGGCGTATCGCTTCAACCATGCTGCATAGGGTCTGCAAATATTCCTTGAACTGGGACTTATTTGCAATTTGAATTAACCCCCAATCGGATGTACAATCCCACAATCGGACAATCCTGGTCAACTTTATAGGAGCGCGGCATGGATCAACTTCAACCCGGGCAAACGCTCGGACCGTATCGCATTATTAATCAGGTTGGGCAGGGGGGCATGGCAACCGTCTATAAGGCGTACCAGCCGTCCATGGATCGCAACGTGGCGGTCAAAGTCCTGCCGAGCCAATTGGCGCAAAGCCCTGAATTCACACAACGCTTTCAGCAGGAGGCGCGTATCATCGCCCGCCTCGAACACGCGCATATTTTGCCGGTCTTCGATTATGGGGAAAGCGAAGGCATCGCTTATTTCGTCATGCGGTATCTCGATGCGGGAACGCTCAAAGACAAAATGGAAGCCGGAAGTCCGCTGCCGCTGAGTGAGATCGACCGGCTCTTCAGCCAGCTTGCCGATGCGCTGAGTTACGCTCATAGTCAGGGCGTCATCCATCGCGATCTCAAACCCGCCAACGCCCTCATCGATTCACGCGGCAATCTGTTCCTCACTGATTTCGGCATCGCCAAAATTCTCGAAAGCGCTTCGCCGCGCCTCACCCAAACCGACGCCATCATGGGCACGCCCGCCTACATTAGCCCCGAGCAGGCGCAGGCGCAAAAAGTGGATCAGCGCTCCGATATTTATTCGCTCGGTATCATCCTGTATGAAATGGTCATAGGGCAGGTTCCATATACCGCCGATACGCCGCTGGCGGTGATCCTCAAACATGTCACCCATCCATTGCCCTTGCCTTCCTCCGTCAAGACCGACATCCCTGAAGCCATCGAACAGGTGCTGCTCAAAGCCCTCGCCAAAAATCCGGATGACCGCTTCGCCACGGTGGCAGAATTTGCCTCCACCTGGAAACGCGCGCTGGTGCTCAAGGATACGCCATCTGGCAGACTGGACGCTCTCACCGCGCCTGCGCCTGCCACCGTCACGCCTCAGATCGCGTTCCCGATCGGGACTCAGAGTACGCCTGCCACTGTTTCAACATCCACACCCAAAGCTGGGAGATCAACGCGCTGGGTCATCGGCGGTCTCGTGGGCGCATGTCTCCTGCTCACGGTGGCGGGAATCTTTTTCTTTGTCAGAGGGGTCTTGCCCAGCCTCAACGCCTCATCAACGCAAAACCCAGTGTTCAGCGGCGAGGCAACGACAGAGGAATTCGAGATCGAGATCGGGGATGAGATCAAAGATGGAGAACCCGAATCAGGCGCAGGCTTGATCGAAGCGCCAGGGTCGAAGGACGTTTATACGTTCACTGCCGAAGCCGGTCAGAATATCTACGTCCACTTCATTGAAGCGCCGTCCACCAGCGGTGATGTTCAGGTATCCATGTCTGATGATCTCGGCACAAATATCTTTTTCACGTGCATGCAATGCAGCGACCCGGGCGCGATCACACTCGAGCGCGGCGGGACGTATACCCTGACCGTCGGCAATGAGGACCCGAGCAACGCAGCGACTGGTACTTATCGCATCAAGCTCTGGGATCTGCCTCCGCCCGAAGAATTCACGATCAACCTCAACGACAATATCTCAAGGGATGTGCCGGGTGAGGGCGCGGGTTATATTGAAGACCCAGGCTCGAACGATGTATACATCTTCTCTGCAGAGGCGGGTCAGGCAGTTTATTTTCAGGTGAAGGAACCACCCAAAACCAATGATACGCTCAGCTGGCGCGCAGAGGATGATCAGGGCAACGAACTCTTCAACACCTGCCTGCAATGCGGAGACCCCGGTTTGCTCACGCTGGATCGCGGCGGCACCTATCGGGTGATTGTCGGCAATCAAAGCGGCGCAGGCACCGGAACGTATGGAATCAAGATCTGGAGCGTGGCGCCACCCGATGAATTTTCGATCAACCTCGGCGATACCATCGGCAGAGATAAACCGGGTCCCGGCGCAGGCTTGATCGAAACCCCGGGCGCACAGGATATATACACCTTCACAGGCACTGCCGGTCAGACCATCACATTGACCCTGGCTGATATGGGACTGCCAGATGTGTCCTGGCGTCTCGAAAATGAAGCCGGAAATGAACTCTTCAACACCTGCATCCAATGCGGCAACCCGGAACCATTCACCCTCGAACAGGATGGTGAATATACGCTCATCATTGGCAGTATGACCAGCTCAGGCACAGGCGCGTATGAGTTTACGATCGTCGCGCAATAAATAACACAAGCTGCAACAAAAAACTCCGAGTTCAAGAACTCGGAGTTTTACTTTTTATTGCGCCTTCACCAGCGTTACTTTTTCTTTGCCGATGCGGTAGTTACCGTTCTGCTTCAGCACCTGCTCGACGGCATCTTCAGGGATGTCCACGAACGTGAACTTCTCATCAATGCGGATCTTGCCGATGGTGTAGCCCGGGATGTTGGCATGGAATGCGATCGTGCCGACGATGTCACTCGGGCGGACGCCGTTCGCTTTGCCTTTATTCAACTTCATGCGGACCATGCCCTCTTCATGTGACGAGTCGCCGCGCCGCTTGGAGCTGCCACCGCGCTCGGGTCTTTCACTACGCTCAGGCCTGCCACTGCGCTCAGACAGTCCACGCCGCCCAAAGGATTCTTTCCGATCACCGCCGCGACCGTATTCGCGTTCTGGTCTGCGGATATCTTTCACTTCAGAGACTTCCGCGATCGGGCGCTGCTTCTCGTCCGCGCGCGCGATCTTGATGGCAGCGGCGGCAATGTTCACGAGGTCGTGACCAGCGTCAACCAGTTCCTGAACCATTTCAAGCTCGCGCTTGTAACGTCCACGCCCCAGCCAGATCTTTAAGTTCTCAACGATCTGCGTTTCGCGGTGGCGGACAATATCAGCCGGTGTGGGCAACTCGCCTTTGGTCGCGACTTGCTTGGTGAGTGCTTCCACTTCACGCATCTTGCGCTTTTCTTTGGGGGAAAGTAAGGTGATCGCGATGCCGGTCTTGCCAGCGCGCCCCGTGCGTCCAATGCGGTGGACATACACTTCCGCATCATCGGGCAGGTGATAGTTGAAGACATGCGAGATGTCATCAATATCCAAACCACGGGCGGCGACATCGGTCGCTACCAACACTTTGATCTGGTTCGCACGGAAACGTCCCAGCACACGCTCACGCGCGTTCTGGTCGAGGTCACCGTGAATGGCTTCAGCAGGGATGCCGCGTACGACCAACTCATTCGCGAGCGAAGCAGTCTCGGCACGCGTCCGAGCGAAGATCAAGGCACTGTGGATCGGTTCGATCTCAAAGAGTCGTGTTAATGCGTTCGTCTTTTCACTTTCGTGGACGAGGTAATAGCGTTGTTCAATGGCGGGCGTGGTGAGCGTGCTGCGTTTGATCACTACCGATTGCGCGTCGCGCATGAAGCGGTTGGCGAGCGTGCGAATGCGCGGGGGCATGGTGGCGCTAAAGAGCGCGGTCTGCCGTTCGGCGGGCATCGTGGCGAGGATCTTTTCGACTTCTTCGAGGAAACCCATGTTCAACATTTCGTCGGCTTCATCGAGTACCACGGTCTTGATGTGGCTGAGGTCCAAAATTTTGCGTTCGAGCAGGTCGTTCAAACGACCGGGCGTGCCGACGACAATATCCACGCCACGCTTGAGGCTGCTGATCTGCGGTCCATACGCCTGACCGCCATAGACGGCGAGCACACGCACGTTGAGATGCTTGCCGTATTCGGTGATCGAATCAGCAACTTGCAAAGCCAGTTCACGCGTGGGCGCGAGGATCAATGCCTGCGGTTGTTTTTGATATTGATATTTATGAAGAATGGGGAGAGCAAAGGCGGCGGTCTTGCCGGTACCGGTTTGGGCTTGACCTATAACGTCAACGCCGGTGAGCATGAGCGGAATCATGCCCGATTGAATGGGGGTCGGCTCGGCGTAGCCAAGCTCGTTGATCGCCTGCATGATCTCTGCACGCAGGTTTAAAGAAGTGAAATCGGTTGTCATCTTAATCCTTTTTCACTGCAAGGAATGGTGGTTGAGTAGGGCGAGTGTTCTTCTCGCCCGTATCGAAACCACACTCATCGCAATGACATATAATGCGGGATGTTTCGATGACTCCGGTTAACTACTTCTTGCCAATCAAAGCTTCTCTTTGCAGATCAGCCCGCCCAACAAAAAAGCCCGATATCAATTCACCGGGCGTTCGTCTAGAGTTACCAAAACAAGTTCCCAAAAATTTACTCTCCGTTGAGAGCGACAAGAGTGTAACACAGAATTCACAAAAAGACAGGCGCGTACCGAAACTTTTTGTTCTGTAAGTTTCACCCGCACAGTTCATTCCTTTTCGTGGGCATCTATGGTAAATTGCTAGAAACCTAATTCAGGAGGCTTCTCATGCATGTTCTAGGCATTGACGTTGGTGGATCGGGCATCAAGGGCGCGCCGGTGGATATTAAGACCGGCAAACTGCTGGCGGAACGCATCCGCATCAAGACTCCCAAGAAAGCTGAACCTCAACCCGTGGCAGATGTGGTGGCTGAGATCGCCAAAACCTTCGAGTGGAAGGGACCCATCGGCATCGGCTTCCCCGCTCCGATCAAAGCGGGCGTCACTCTCATGGCGGCGAATGTTTCGCCAAAATGGGTCGGCACCAATGCCGACGAGTTGTTCACCAAGACCACCGGCTGTGACTGCACCATGATCAACGATGCCGATGCGGCGGGGCTGGCAGAAATGAAATTTGGCGCAGGCAAAGGTCAACCCGGCACGGTCATCATGATCACACTGGGCACCGGCATCGGCACCGCCATCTTTTATCACGGCAACTTATTGCCCAATGCTGAATTCGGTCATCTGGATATGAACGGCAAGGATGCCGAACATCGTGCATCCGATGCAGTCCGTCAACGCGAAGAGCTTTCGTGGAAGAAGTATGCCAAACGCCTGAACAAATATCTCACTGCCATGGATAAACTTTTCTGGCCCGATCTGTTCATTATCGGCGGCGGCATCAGCAAAGAGTCAGAGAAGTTCATTCCCCTGCTCAAGCTCGAGACACCTGTTGTCACGGCGCAATTTCTGAACGAAGCCGGCATCGTCGGCGCGGCACTGGCTGCCAGAAAAGGGTAACAGGCATAGGTCAAGCAAGATGCGGATTCTTTATCCGCTCATCCCTGCGAATTTTAAATTTTGTTCGATGAATGCAATTTGGTTTCAAGCCATCCAAAAGTAAAATAAGTTTTAGCGGTTGTTGTCAACATCAAGGAGCGAGACATGGATAGTAATCTTCAACCCGGTCAGATGCTGGGCGCGTATCGGATCATCAATCAAGTCGGTCAGGGCGGCATGGCAACGGTTTACAAGGCATATCAACCATCCATGGATCGGAACGTAGCGATCAAAGTCCTGCCGCGTCAATTGGCAGAAAGCCAGGAGTTCGTCACTCGCTTTCAACAGGAGGCGCGCACCATCGCCAGGCTCGAACATCCGCATATTCTGCCGGTGTTTGATTATGGCGAAAGCGATGGCATCACCTACTTTGTCATGCGCTACCTTGAAGCGGGCACGCTCAAATCCAAAATGGAAACGGGACCGCTATCCCTGAACGAGATCGACAATCTTTTCTCGCAACTAGCCGGGGCATTGGGGTATGCTCACAGCCATGGCGTTATCCATCGTGATCTGAAACCCGCTAACGCGCTTGTCGATGAACAGGGCAATCTATTCCTCACCGATTTTGGCATCGCCAAACTTTTGGAAAGCGCCTCCCCCCGCTTAACTCAAACTGACGCCATCATGGGCACACCGGCTTACATCAGCCCTGAACAGGCGCGCGCGCAAACCGTTGACCAGCGTTCCGATATTTACTCCCTCGGCATCATCTTATATGAATTGGTCACAGGGCGCGTGCCCTTTACCGCCGATACACCCCTGGCAGTGATCCTTAAACACGTCAGCGACCCACTGCCTTTGCCCTCCATCCTCAAACCAGATATTCCCGAGGCGATCGAACAGGTTATCCTCAAAGCCCTCGCGAAAGAACCGAACGACCGCTACGTCAGCACAGCCGAGTTCCTCGCCGCCTGGAAGCGCGCCTTGCAGGATAAGGAAACCGTCCGCCACGTTGCCGAAATGCCATCGATTTCGAAGCCTGTTTCACGCCCAGTTCAGACATTCGATCGCACTCAGGGCAAGCCTGCTTCGGCGCCGAAAGCCGCAACCAAATCTGGGGGCACGACCGGCTGGCTCATTGGGTGCAGTGTTGGCGCCTGTGCCTTGTTGACGATCGCAGGCATCGTCCTGTTTGCCTCCGGTTCGCAATTCCTTTCGTTCCTCAGTCCTGCTACTGCCACCGCAACTGCCCTGCCAACTCAAACCGCCGTTCCGCCCACGCAGACCGCAATTCCAACGGTTGCTGCAACCGTAAGCACCGGCGGCGATATTCTTCTACAAGATGATTTTTCTTCTGAGAATTGGGGCACGCTCTCCGACGCCGATAACTCCGTACAGTACGATGGCGAAGCCTTGCGCATGAAAATGTTCAAGCAGAACTGGTTCGTGTGGAGCACACCCAACGGGGAGATCTACAAGAACATCCATATGGAAATCACTGCCACCAACAACGACGGCGAATCCACCACGGCTTTTGGGTTGATGTGCTATCAGCAGGAAGCCACCGCCTCCTACTATTATCTGGCGATGACACCTGCCGGAGAATATGCCATTGTCCTCGCAGCGGACGGCGAGACCGATGTATTTCTCACCAATAACGATCAATGGGGAACTTCAGATCTGATCGAAAAGAGAAAATCATCCTACCGCATCGGCGCGGACTGTGGCAACGGCACCTTAACCCTCTATGTCGACGGTCAATTGATCGACTCGGTTTCCACTGACACCTATACCGATGGCGTTTCCGGCGTCTTCACCTGGAGCGGCGAGAACGTCGACTCTGCCGATGTGACCTTTGATGATTTTGTCATCAAGTCACTCAAATAATCAAACATAAACAGCATAAGAATCAAGGCGGCTAACAACCGCCTTTTTATTTCCCCTCTTATGCTCGAGCGGCCGTGTTATAACGTAAACGAGGCGATGCATAACATCGCCTCGTTTTTTATGCCATCCCCTCATTACTTGAGCCAATTACCTGACAACTACCGGCTCACCCTTGTCGAGGCGATCAACGTATTATCCGACGGAAATGCATCTCGTCCATTGACGATCGTGGCTACTGCTTTGAAAGTGACCTTCCCAGCCGCGGCATCAGCCGCCGTAAAGGTGTAACTGAATTTGAAGGTGGTTGCCTGCTTTGCCTTCTCTGGGACGAAGATGGTCAATGTTCCGATCACCTGTTCACCACCTCCAGGCAAACCTTTGATCAGAGTCACTGTGACGTAATCCGAATAAAGATTGTTTTTGACATCCACATTGATGGTCTTCGTTTGATTGGTAGCTGCGGTCTGCGGCACACTCAACTTGCTAATGGCAACATCACGCGTACGGACTTGAATATTTTGGGTCGTGGAAGCTGACCGCCCATCAGATGTAGTAACGGTCAAATTCACAGTGTAGTCGCCATCAGCCGCAAACTGATGGTAAAAAGACTGCTGATCAGAAGTTGTTCCGTCACTGATCGCCCACTCAAACGTAAAGCCATAGACACCTGCCGGATCGTACGTGCTGGCATAGAAATACACATTATCAATTGTATTGGCATCAGACGGCGAAATGTAAGCGCTGACTTGTGGAGGCGGAGCAACTTCAAGCGAGAACGGAATCGTCCCTTCATCGCCATACAATCCCGCGATCTGGAAGTAATAGGTCACACCAGCCTGCGCCTGGAAAACGATTGAACCATAGTAGTTTCCACACCCAACTTGGGACAAATTGTTTAGTGCATCGCCGGTGTAAACAGCCAATAGAGCGGGGAAGTAATAATAGTTAGCCCGGGCTATCAGAGTTTCATTGGATGCAGGTGTATAAGCGAACCAGGCTGTCTTGAGTGAATAGCCATAGCTGCACGAAGGGCTGGGTTCATCCATCTCAAATGAGGCACCGCTGGTATCGTGATTGACACTGAGCGGCAGACTGGTGATCTGCACGGCATCTACAAAATTGTCATTGGATGGTGCTGCCAGCACACCGGCAGGCATGGCAAGCGCCAGGATCAACACGATGACCACAACGCTTGAGAATGTTTTCGATTTAGTTTTCATTTTTTCTCCTTTGTGAATTGATCGATCTTTATAAAAAATGGTGTTGTGATTTCTGGTCATGCAGTAGGCAGCCTCCTTTCAATGGCATGAGATCATTAAACAGTTGAAAAACTGCCAATACCAGTTCATAAACTGCCAAAAACCGCCATATTTATCCCTATAAGGCAAACTCGCAGGGTTCATGGATGTAATGGTTTCTTTCAGCTATTTTCTATTCCCCTATCTTGTGGTTAAATTCCATTCAAATGGACACGAAGACTCTGCACGTTCTCGAATATGACAAGATCCTCGAACGCCTGAGAGCATTCTGCGATTTCTCGGCTTCGATGGATTTGGCGCGGGCATTACAGCCCACCGCAAACTTTGACGAAGCCCAACGCCTGCTCAAGGAAACTACTGAGGCACGCAACCTGTTCACAGTGAGCGATATCGGCATTGGCGGCGCACATGACGTCCGCCCGGCTGTGGACCTGGCGGCACGCGGTGGCGTGCTCGACCCGCAGCAACTGCTGGATATCAAGTCCACGTTGATCTCGTGCCGTGAGATCAAGAAATCGTTGGAGCGCAAAACGGATGAATACCCGCGTCTCGCACAGATCGCGGCGGGACTGCCCGAATCGCATGGCATCGTGGATGCGATCACACGCATCCTCTCTGACCGCGGCGAAGTATTGGATTCTGCCTCCCCAAAACTCGGCACCCTGCGCCGCGAGATCAAGATCGCTCATGACCGGCTGATGTCGCGCTTACAGCGCTATCTCACCGAGTCCGCGAACAAGTTACAGGAACCGATCATCACCCAGCGTGATGGACGATATGTGATTCCCTTGCGCGCGGAATTCAAGGGACAGATCAAAGCGGTCGTCCACGATCAATCCTCCAGTGGCGCGACGCTGTTTGTGGAGCCGTTGCCCATCGTTGAGTTAAATAACTCCATGCGCGAATTGCAACTACAGGAACGCGATGAAGAACGCCGCATCTTGTACGAACTCTCGGTGCAGGTCGGTGAACATCGCGAAGAATTCACCTATGGTGTTGAAAATCTCGCCGTGCTCGATCTGATCTTTGCCAAAGCGAAGTATGCAGATGAGCTAAAAGCAAATGAACCGGTGTTGCATAAGCTTTCAACAGTTAGCAATCAGCGGTCAGCGAAACACGAAAACCAGGAGCCCAAAGCTGAAAGCCAAAGGCTCATTAACTTGATCCGTGCTCGTCACCCGCTCCTCGATCAAGCTACTGTCGTTCCGATCGATATCGATCCCAAGCCCGGCACGCGCGCCATCGTCATCACAGGTCCCAACACCGGCGGGAAAACAGTTTCGCTCAAAACGGTCGGTCTGCTTGTGCTCATGGCGCAAAGCGGACTCCACATCCCCGTGCAGAGCGGTTCGGAGCTGCCCTGCTTCCATGCGGTCTACGCCGATATTGGCGATGAGCAATCCATTGAACAATCGCTCAGCACGTTTAGCGGTCACATCACGAACATCATCCGCATTCTCAAGCAGATCAATGCCCATTCGCTGGTCATCTTCGATGAACTTGGCTCTGGCACTGATCCGCAAGAGGGTGCAGCCTTGGCACGTGCGATCCTCAATCATCTGCTTGAAAGCGGCTGCGCAACACTCGTCGCTACCCATTATCCCGAGCTCAAAACCTTCGCACATTCGACTGAAGCCGTGGTCAACGCGTCTTTGGAATTCGACATCAAGACTCTGCGCCCGACCTATAAATTAACAATTGGACTCCCCGGACGTTCCAACGCCCTAGCCATCGCCACCCGCCTCGGACTCGACCAGAAAATTGTTGAGGCTGCGAGGAACGACATCAACCCTGAAAGCTTGCGCGCCGATAAACTGCTCGATGACATCCGCAAGGAACGCAACCGCACCTCGCGCGAACGCGAGAAGCTGGAAAAAGCGCGTATCAAGTTGGACACGCAAACCAAAGAGATCGATAAACGTTTGGAGAAGATCGAAGACGAACGCCGTGACGTGTTAGCCAAAGCCCGCGCCGAAGGCGAATTGGAAGTGGCGGTACTCAAACGCAACATCGACTCGTTGAAGTCACAACTTAGGAAAGCCAAGCAGCCGCTCGAAGCCATCAACGCCATCGAAGAGAAGGTGGAAGTCATTGAGGAAAAAATCGAAGCGCCGGTCGAACGTCAAAGGTCGAACGTCGAAGAGAAATCGTCAATCGTTAATCGTCAATCGTCAATCAAGCTGGGCGAACGAGTCACTGTCAGCACGTTGAATGCTGAAGGTG
>CAZMQE010000061.1:0-1101 GCA_964568115.1 uncultured Anaerolinea sp. | reverse complement strand
CCACGCGCCAAACGGCATTCAATGCTTCAAGCCCGGTCATGCGATGCAGAATCGCAGCTTCGTCAGTGAGGTAGATATCGCCTTGCAGCGGGCGATCAGCGCGGGTGTAGAGTCCGCGGTTGGGGAGCTCAGAGACCGCCGCCCAAAAATTCCAGAGTGGCAGATCATATTCGGAGGCGAGCAGCGCCATGTCACGGTTGATGCGTTCGTCCTTTTCACGGTTATCGGCTTTAGTGGCAAGGATCGGCACCACACCAGCGTCTATCAATTGCGTAATGATCTTGCGCAAATATTCGGTGTTACGTGATTCAAAGTGCGTACCAATTTGAATGAGCACGAACGACGGACGATGGATCCGCAATTCGCATTGCACCGGCGTTTCATCAAAGGTACAGCCATACTCACCGCGATGCCATTGCGTCCACAACAATGCGCCAGGCGTTGTGCCGTCTTGGGATGTGGGGCTTTCGCGATTGAACGAACCTTGAAAATTTGCGACCGTTTCTTGCAGTTCGGGTGAAAGGTTTTTTACAATATCTTGATCGGTCTCAAAGACTCCAAAGAACGCAGCGGGGCGCGATTGGCAATCACCAAAGATCGAAAACGCATACGGGTCATTGCCCAACGCCAGCCCTCTCTCATACACCTTTTGCAAACTTGCATCGATCTTCTCCGGGATCACGGGCCAGGCTTTCCAGTCCATCGGATCGGGTGTAGGTGTCCCTGGTGTTGAAGTGGATGTTGAGGTTGATACCGGCGTAATCGGAGAAATTAGTTGGGGTTTGCGCGTTTGCGTCGCAACCGGGAAGGGCGTGGTTGTTGGCGCGGGCAGGGTTCGCGTTGGAAGGGCAATGGAGACGGGCGTCACCTCTGCCGCGCAAGCTGTCAGCCAAAGGCATAACAATAAAACGCATAAGTTTTTCATTTCAATAAGTATATCCAAAAAGTGGGATGATATTTTTATGCTAAACTTGCGCTCATGAATTATCAGGGACTCCTCCACAAATACGGACAACACCTCGACCTCCCGCCTCACACGCGGACAGTGAGCCTGCTCGAGGGCAACACGCCTTTGATCAAAGCTGACAACTTAGCCCGCCA
>CAZMQE010000060.1:0-13338 GCA_964568115.1 uncultured Anaerolinea sp. | reverse complement strand
GCGACACCGGGTGGTGTCGCTTTTGATGTTTCAATTTTTATTCGCCCAAATAATCGCGCAACTTGCGGCGAATGGATGGGTGGCGCAATCTACTCAAAGCCTGGGCTTCGATCTGGCGCACCCGTTCGCGGGTGACGCCCATTTTGCGGCCCACTTCTTCTAGCGTGTAGGCTTGTCCATCGAGGAGGCCGTAGCGTAGTTGCAAAATACGGACTTCACGCGGGGGTAAGCCATTCAACACTTCGCCAAGATGTTCCTTGAGCAGGTTATAGGTAGCGGTGTCATCTGGCGGAGGAGCCTCATCATCTTCGATGAAATCGCCCAGCACCGAATCTTCTTCGTCATCGGTGGGGGTTTCCAGTGAAAGCGGACGGCGCGCCACCTGGATCATGTTCTCCACTTTCTTGGGTGGAACATCCAGTGCTTCAGCCAATTCCTCAACGCTCGGTTCGCGCCCGAGACGTTGGGTGAGCTGGTGCTGTACGCGCAAGAGTTTGTTGATCTGATCGCCCATGTGCACCGGTACGCGGATGGTGCGTCCCTGATCGGCGATGGCGCGGGTGACAGCCTGACGGATCCACCAAGTAGCGTAGGTGGAGAATTTGTGTCCGCGGCGATAATCAAACTTTTTGGTCGCGCGGATGAGACCGATATTGCCTTCCTGGATCAAGTCCAGAAACGGCACACCACGTCCCATGTATTTCTTGGCGACCGAGATCACCAAACGGGAGTTGGCTGTGATGAGATGCTCGCGTCCCGCCCAGCCATCTTCAATGAGTTTGCGTAATTCAAGGCGGCGGCGTGGACTAGCATTACCTTTCGCAAGTTCCTCACGGGACATACGTCCGCGTTCGATGCGTTGAGCCAGCGCAACTTCCTCAGTGGCGGTCAACAACGGCACACGGCTGACCTCTTTGAGGTACAGGCCGATCGTATCATCCGTGTCAATATTGGCGAGGTAGTCATCGAGCGCAGCATCAATTTCAGGCTCGGTTTCGATGGCTTCTACCGCAACTAGCTCATCTTCGGTGGGTTCAGCCGTGGTGGCATCTTCCACAAAGGGGATGCCTGCGCTTAATAAAGCCGAAAAGGCTTCTTCAAGCTGTTCCACATCCTGTTCAGCTTCAGGGAAGAAATGCAGAATGTCATCGAGTGTAATGTACCCCTTTTGGCGGCCCATTTCCACCAGCCGCGCTATGGCGGGAAATTCTTCTTCTTCGTCAACCATCAATATCTTGTCTACATCCATTCGCTACGTGTCTACTTTCTTTTTATATCAGAATACACTTTTTTGAGGTAAATTACAATATGTTTTTCGTTACTGTTTATAGACGCCTTGAACTCTGAAATGTTACGGCTTGGGTGCAGCGAATGTACATGTCGCTGTACCAGCTAAGGGGTCGGAAGAGGCGGGGTTGGCGTCTCGGCATAGGGTGGGTTTGCCAAAAGTCCGATTAATGTATCGATCGCACCTCGGCTCACGATGACGATCTCGCCATCTATGCTTACGTAATATCCGCTCTCTGTGGGAGTGATAACACCGATTTCCGCAATTCGTTCCACACCATTCGTGAATTTCACAGACAATGAATACGCAGGCACATCCAGACCGACATCTTTTGGACTGATATTGGGCAGATGTTCGCTAATGCGGACGGTCGTGAGCTGACTCGCTGCCGCTTCAGCCGCCCCTTGTTCTGCTGCGGCTTCGGTGGGCCGGATCAACGCCCAGGCATTCTCTGCGTTACGCGCCATTTCAACGATTTCACCGGTTTGCGACTCCACTCGGATGCTGCTGATGTTGCCGTCTGCACTTGAGAATAAATACTCAATCGTTGCTTCAGGTGTGACCGTGGCAGTGGTATCCGCCGGTTCTGGACGGTTGTTGAGATAATAATAGGCGCCTGCCATTCCTAAAAACAACAGGATGTATATAACGGTTGACCGACGCATTTTGTTCTAGCCCTGACGCCTGCGGGCAAGCCACGCGGAGACACCAGCAAATACAACCAAGCCGGGGATGATGATGATCGACCCGAGCAGAATAATAAGCAGTTGAATTTGGTTAGGCGGCACAAAAGAACGCTCGGTGGGGGTGTTCGGGGTGATGTTGATCAGGTCTTCCTGTTCGGCTGCCCAATCCACTGAATTGATGAAGATGTTGCCGTTGCCATATGCGTCAAAACCTGAGTCGTTGGCAAAGATCGAGTTGCCAAACACAACCACGCGTCCTTTGGTGTTCGTATTTTCTCCAGAAGCTGCCATGTTTAGGGGACCAGGCAGATCTTCCGGGTCTTGTGAAATTTGAGTGCCTTCAGCGTTGGTGAAGTTCACTTCACCCCATGAATTCGGTGTGGTTTGAATTAACGGAGTCTGTGTGATGCCATCAATGGGGTCACCGATACTGATACTGCGGGCTTGGGGCATGATCACCAAATAATTCTGGCTGAGGTTCTGGGTGATCGGATGCGTATTGGCAGAGTAGGAAACAGCATTGAGAGGCTGTTGGCTGCTCAGGTCAATGATGACATCGTTATTCAGGGTGATACCCCAATCACTTGTCAGATAATTCGCCAAAGGGTCGCTGGCGCTGCCAAATTCGGTGAAGATCGCCGGGTCTTCCATAACGATCAATGAACCGCCCGCGTCCACGTATTGTTTCAGGAGTTGAACTTCTGATTGGGAAACCTGCTTGGTGGGACCGGCAATAATGATGGAGAGCGCGTCTTCCGGCACCTTGTTTTCAGCCACCAGATTTAGTGAGCCAACTGTGTAGTTTTTGCTTTCGAGCGTTTGTTTTGCAAGCGAGTAACTGCTGTCACTGGATTCTAGCGATGCTTCGCCATGCCCGGTCAGGAAATATACTGCGCGCGGCTCAGGGTTTGTCAAACGGATCAGGGTTTTGGTCAGTTCTGTTTCCGCTGCGAATCCGGCAATTTCTTTGCGATCGCCCATAACAAGCATGATCTTTCCATCGCCTGTAACCCCAGCTTCACGTGCCGCGACAGGGTCAGTATCAGGATTGACGAACTTGTAATCGAATTTGCCGTTGCTGCTGGTTTTGAAGTTGCCCAGCAATTCATCTGCGCTTTCGGTGGAAAGTCCGCTTGAGTAAAACGCAACCGCAGTCACAGGTTCGGGAAGTGTTTTCAGCGCTTCGATGGTTTCAGGGGCGAGAGTATTTGTTTTGTCTTGAGTTACATCCCAGCGTTTTGGATTTTGGAATGTGAGAACATTGCCTACGATCAAAATGCCTAAAAAGGCAATTGTCATAACAAGCGCATTACTTCCATAGCGTGCCTGTCTGCCGGTAATCGCTTGCCTGATTTTTTCAGGCTCAAGGACCACATAGACAGCCAAGCCAAGAATGGTAAAGCCAATGCTGAGTAACAACCCGCGATTTAGTGTTTCAGTGGTTGCGCCGCTGAACATACCGATTTTCAGCAACCCGTAGGTGATCAAAAATAAAGCGGTGCTGATAAACGCCAGCCCTGCAAAGATCAGCGCAATGAATGTATAACTGCGCTTGGTTGATTGAGTCTTTTTTGCCATTATCTCCATCTCCGCATTTCAACTGCTACCGTCCCGGTGAAGAGACCCAGGGCGATCAAGCTAGCGTAGTAAACAAGGTCTGAAAGGTTAATGATGCCGTTGCTCAAGGCACCGTAGAAGTGACTCTGCATATCCAAATATCGGAAGAACTCTGCGCTGCTGCCAGTAATCACGTTGGCAGGAAAGCCCACCAACCACCACAGAAAGAAAAACAGGGCAAAGCTGGCGAAAAAGGCTGCGATCTGATTCGTGAACATGGCGGAGATCCCTGTGCCTAATGCCAGAAAAACTCCCGCAATCAAGATCAAGCCGAGGTAGGAAGTCAGCATGATATTCATGTCAATCCCAGGTGACACGAACCCGTTGAGCAGGGTAAACGAACCGATCTTGATGCCATTTAACATGATGGGATAGATCAGGGTGACTGCAATCAAGGATAAGATGTAAAGCATGCCACCAAACCATTTGCCAATGACGAGTTCTGAATCTTTTATCGGTGCGGTGAGCAAAAGCTCCAAAGTTCCCATGCGGGCTTCGTCGGAGATGAGGCGCATGGTAAGGGCGGGTGTTGTAAGTACCAAAATAAAGGCAAACACGCCTGTGACCGGTGAAAGGTCTGGCACGGCGCCAGGGTTTTGAAAAGCGTTCTGGGAAAAGTAAAAGAAGTTGATGCCGAAAACGATCCCGATTGCCAGCAAGATCGCAAAGGCTACAATGTAGGCGATCGGGCTGATAAAGTAATGATCGTATTCTCTTTTTGCGATGGTCCAAATGTTTCTCATAGAGTCCTCAATTACGATTTCTTGCCAGTGGAGGTATCTTGGGTAAGTTCAAGGAAGATCTCTTCCAGGCTCATGCCTACGGGCCGCATTTCGATCAATTCGTAGCCAGCCTGCACGACGGCTTTCGCAACCTGTGGACGTACATCCTGCCCGGAGGAAAACTCAAACTCGACTGTTTCCTCATCCTTGGTTTCAATGCGGGCGGTGCCTTTGACTTTTTTGATCGTGGCGTCCAAGCCATCTGAATCGCCGCGCACGCGCAAGACGACACGCTGCGAACCCACGAGGCGGGATTGCAGATTTTCAGGTGTATCCTCGGCGACGATCTTGCCCTTATTGATAATGAGGACGCGGTCACATAAATTCTGAGCTTCCGTCAAAATGTGCGTGGAAAGCAGGACGGTGCGGTCTTTGCCGATTTCTTTGATCACGTTACGGACTTCCACCACTTGCGCAGGGTCAAGACCGATGGTGGGTTCATCCAGAATCAAGACCTCGGGGCGATGGATCAATGCCTGTGCCAAGCCAACACGTTGGCGCATGCCTTTTGAAAAATTGCCAATATAGCTGTTGGCGCGATCTTTGAGGTTGACTTGTTCCAGGGTTTCGTAGGCACGCGATTCAGAGTTGGGGATGTGCCTCAACTCTGCCATGAACTTTAAATATTCAAGGGCGGTCATATCAGTGTAAAGCGGTACAGTTTCCGGTAAATAACCAACACGCTTGCGGACTTCCAGAGATTCCTCAACAATATCATAACCAGCCACGATGGCTGTACCATCGGTGGGCGGCATGTAGCCGGTCAGAATCCGCATGGTGGTTGTTTTACCTGCACCGTTGGGACCGAGAAACCCGACAATTTCTCCTTGATTGGCGTCGAAGGTGATGCTATGCAAGGCGCGCCGCGCGCCGTAGTCCTTGATGAGACCATTGACTTGGATCATTGGCTCTCCTTAAAGATGGGGGATGGTATTTTGGCAAACAAAAGGCACGCCTAGCCGATAGGGTAGTCGTGCCCGCATCTGTCCGTAAATTACTATACAGAAATTCAAAATCGAAGTCAAGAGACTTTCGACCTTCTAATCAAACGCTAATTTTCACCGCAGGAAGAAATACCACACACCCGCTGCGCCAACGAGGCACATGCCGATCAACAGAATGACCGTGAGCGCCAGAATCCAACCTCCAGATGATTCAGGCTCTATCGATGAGCCAACAGGGATCGGGTTGGAAGGACGCGAATGGGCTGTCGTCCCGAAACTGGTTACGACGGGATTAGTCTGATTTGAAGTGCCGAGCATGCCTTCCACAAAATCGGGAATCCCGTTTTTGTTTGCATCCATGGCGCCCAGGGCTTGTTCGTATTTCGCACGTATCTCTGGCGGAAGTTGATCGAGGCTATCAAAGACCTGACCGTTGACAATGATCTTGCTGCTGTTGATCACATTGGCGGTTGCGGTTTGAAAGGAAGATGATCCTTCAAAGGCATCTGGCATGCCGTTTTGATTGCTGTCAACATTGCGCATGGCGTTTTCGTAACTCTTGCGCACGTCCTCAGGCATTTCGTCGGCACTCTTATAGGTCTTGCCGTCAATAACAATAAACTTTTGATTCATCACTGCCTCCAAGTATAGTCCATTCGTCCATTGGCTGATTTTATCATTTGCTGTACACTATGCCGAATGGAGATGCTATGACTGAATTACTTTATCATACCGATGCTTATTTACAAGAGTTTGACGCGAGCGTGCTCACCGTGCTTGCGGATGAACGGGCTGTTATTCTGGATCGGACAGCTTTTTATCCGGGTGGCGGGGGACAGCCGTGTGATTTTGGTTCGTTGACTGTCAACGGCGTTGTGTATGTGGTGGATAAAGTGAAGAAGCAGGGTGCGGACGTGTTGCACTTTCTCGGTGGCGCCTCGCCGTTGCCTTCCGTTGGCTCCGCCTCGCACGGGACTTTGGACTGGGTGCGGCGACATAAGCTGATGCGCACCCATACCGCTTTGCATGTGCTATGCGGCACGGTCTTTCGAGATTATGGTGCGCTGGTCACAGGCGGCGACATGGAGCCGCTCAAAGGGCGCATGGACTTCGAGTTCGAGACCATGCGCGGCGACCTAGTGCGCGAGATCGAACAGGCTGTGAACAAGGAAGTCGCCGAGGCGCGTGAGATCCGCGTGAATATTCTGCCGCGCGAAGAGGCGTTTCAGATTCCCGATTTGATCCGCACCAAGATCAATCTTCTGCCTGAAGGCATTTCGCATGTCCGGACCATTGAGATCGTTGGGCTTGATCTGCAAGCCGATGGCGGGACGCATGTCCGCAACACCAATGAGGTAGGTAAGATCCGCGTGGTTGATTACAAGAGTAAAGGCGCGATCAACAAGCGGATTTATATCGAGATCGAATAAAAAACCAAAGGAGAATGAAATGAAGAAGAATAAGATCGTGGTTATGTTGGCTGTGGTGGCATTGCTGCTTGCGTCGCTCGCGTGCAGTGCCGTATCTGGTGGTGGGGATGGTGGGGATAATACCAATGGCGGCGGAATCTCTGTGACGACTGCAAATATCACGAATGCGCACTTGTCGTCAGATGAAAACGATTCTTCCACAGTGACGTCGTATTCACCCAGCGACCCGGGTTTCTATTGCTACTTTGACCTGAACAACGCGCCAGATAGCACGGTTGTCAAAGGCGTCTGGACCCTGGTTTCGGCTGATGGATACGAATCCAATTCCGAGATCGATTCAGCCGAGATCACAGGCGGTGATAACACATATTACTTCAGCCTGGGTGGCGGCACAGATCCCTGGCCTGTAGGTAAATATAAGATTGACCTTTATATCGACGGCAGCCTGGTCAAAACCATCGAATTTGAAGTTCAGTAATCAAGCTCGAATTAATAAAAAAGCGCGCTCCATGTGGAGCGCGCTTTTTTATTAGCTCTTGCGAGGGGCTTAGCCCCACAAGAGCATATGTTTACGAAAGCAATACCTGCCCGCAGTATTCGCATTTATCCATGCCAAGTTCGAGTGTGCCGCCACAGTTCGGGCATTGGATGGTCTCAACCTTGATCGGGAAACCTGCTGTTTTGAAGGCGGCTTCGTTATCAGCCAGGTCACTGCGCAGACGTTTGAGGCGCGCGAGATAGGCGTCGCCGGTTACTTCGCCAGATTTGCGGAGACGCTCCACATCGGCAATGGACTCTTTTAGCATGCGCCTTTCTGCTGCCAACGATTCTTTGCTTTTGTCTTGAAATGAAACCTTTAGTTCAGGTTTCCTTGGGATGGAAACCAGGATCGCCGCGATGATCAAAATCACTGCTGAGATAATAATGCCTACGATCAAGGGCGTATATTGAAAGCCCGGGATCGAACTAAAGTTGACCTTGTTCACATCGACGGTTGCGCCATCGGCAATCACCACATACCGTTCGCCATTCAATTTACCAACATCAATGCGGGTGATGCCAGTGGAATGTGAATCCAAATTGTTGCGCGTGCCGGTGCTGGTGAATACAGCCACACTACCACTTTCGTCTCCAAGCACGGCTTCTTCTGTGCCATCGCCGTTGATGTCAATGCCTGAAATTTCAGTCACTTTGTCAGAGAGTGAGCCCGTCCAAGTTTGTTTTGCGGTCGTGCCATCAAACGAAAAAGCCCAAACGCCGCCGTCTTTCCCGCCAACTACAAATTCACGCGAAGAAGGCTCGCCGTTCAATTCCACCACGCGCACCTCAGAGACAGCCTGCCCCATGCCCTGGTTGTACATTTTATTTCCATCCACTGCGTTATAGACGAAGAGCGCGCCATACTCGCCGCCAGTGATGATCTCACTGTTACCATCGGAGTTGAGATCGAATGCGCGCATCCTACGCAGGGCTTCCTGATTCGTGCTCCACACGGCTTTTCCCTCGCTATCAAGTACTGCGACCCAACCATCATGCGACGCCACCGCGAGGTGCATTTTTCCGCCAATGAGCGCATCATCCATACCACGGATCTCTTCACTGCCTACCGAGTAAGCCCACACGGGTTGCCCGCTCAGATTCAGGGATAAGAGTCCGCCACTAGAATCGCCCAAAACAATTTGAGGTCCAGCAGCGAAGCGGAGCACGATCACGCGGGCGGGGAGTCCAATGCTGAGTCCCTGTGCGAGTGTTGATACGGTTCCGTTTGAGATCACATCCACAGCAGAGCCTTGATTACCCTGATAATACACAACTACATCTTCTTTGTTATCGCCATTTACATCGCCAAGGGTAGTTTTTGGCGATTGATAATTCTGACTCAGTAATGTGTTCCCGCCACCGTCAAAAATGGTGACATTGCTGGTGTTCTGAATGAAGAGTTCATCCTGGTCGTCACCCATCAAGTTGATGACTTTCATACTTTCAGCGGTGGAATATGGCTGAGACCAAATAACACTGCCGCCAAATTTTTCAGCAGTCACCGCGCCGCTGAACGCGAAGACGCCGGAGACCACCATCACTAGACAAACCAAAACAAATGCAACGATAAACGGAATGATTTTGCGACTCATTTATGCAGCCTTTCTTTGCAGGAGGGAATAAGCAGATTGGATAACTTGTAGAATGTTTTCATGTTCCACTTCTTCGAACGGGGAACTGGCGACAAATGAAATGATGCCGCCTTCGGTGCTCAATTGGCTAATGGTGAATTTGCCAATGTTTACGCCGTGCTTGAAGGTGGGGCTGGTTCTGGCAATGGTATACACCTCGGGGTTAGCCACGATCCGCACTTTCAGATCGTGCTCCGTGCCTTTGAATTTTTCAGGCTTGCTTTTCATCTTGCCGCTGATGCGGCTGCGCTTCCAATAGGATTTGCGTTTCTTCGATTTTTGAATGGCAGAGACGCGCAAAATATTGCCGTCGTATAGCTTGGCTTTCAATGCCAGCCATTCATCGCGAAAATATTCAGTGGTGCGCTCTTGTGAGTCTTTGGATGTGCGCGCCACTTTCGTGGGGAGCAGGGCGCCGGTGAGATCAAGGTGCCCGAGGAAAGTGGTGCTGGGGCGCAGGTCATCGCGCAGGGTGTGCAGGATACTTTTTGTTCCGTTGTAACGCGGCGAGAAATCGTATAGGTCGCTTTTGCGTAAACCGCGCGCCATGACGATCGCAGCGACCCATAGCGCAACGCCGCCCGCGATAAAGATGAAGGATGTGTAGCCCAATAACATCAGGAAAAGATCAACGAACATCAAGCCGACCCCGGCAAAGAAAATGAGCATGGGTACCCAGCGCCACTTATCACCCGCCTGCTCGGTTTTGATCACATCAACCTTTAATTTATCCATACCCTGCATAATGGATTGTGGCTTATCTGCCAGCGAAATATAGACGGGTAGGTAATCTTTTTTCCCCAACGTGTTCGCGGGCGCAACCTTCTTGCGCGCGGTGTTAAGTAGATAAAAGAAAATGACCAGAACGAGAACAAGTAGTATTCCACCTACACAAATCAATGCATCCATAATGCTCCTTGCCTACACTGCGTTGTCGCTGCTTTCCAATGACGTATAATTTGACTATGACTCGCGTACTCTACACGGCCTTTGATATTGTACCAAGCCCAAAGGGCGCATCCACACATATTTTGCATAACATTCGCGGGCTCGTCAATAGCCAGTTGGATGTGCATCTGATGACCCCGAACGATGGTTTGCTCCCAACCGAAGATATACTCGATGGCGCAAGTGTCACGCGCATCTCGCAGGATCTTACGCAAAACTTTTTAGCGCGCGCTGTTCATTTTGGGAAGATGGTCAATGCGCATCTGGCAACCGCCCAATATGAGGTTGTCCATTACCGCAATATTTGGGACGGCATCCACATCGCCCAAAACAAAAAACGATTTGGTTATAAAACCTTGTTCGAGGTCAATGGCTTGCCCTCTATCGAGCTCAAATATCATTACCCTGGGCTCGATCAAGATTTACTGGCAAAAATAAAAGAGCAGGAAATTGCGACTCTGCACTTAAGCGACGCCATTATCTGCCCTTCGAACGTGACTCGCGACTACATCGCCTCGCTCGGACTCAGCCGGAAGCTGATCACGGTCATCCCGAACGGAGTCAGCCCCTCGGACTTTTCTGCGTCGCCATTGCCTTCGCGTGAAGGACGAATCCCAACTTTGCTTTATATCGGCACCCTCGCCGATTGGCAGGGGCTTGAAGTCGTTATCAAGGCGCTGCCTAAAATTCTCGAACGGCAAGCTGTTCGACTCCAGATTGTAGGACGTGGAAGATCGAGGCAGAGAAAAGTTTTATCGAAACACATCCGCAAGTTGGGGGTGGAAGGCAGCGTCTTTGTCCAGCCGGCAGTGCCACATCACGAGGTCCCGGCGTTGATCGCTGAATCCGATATTTGCGTTGCGCCATTGGGTCTGAATGATCGCAATGTGACGCAGGGCGCGTGCCCGATCAAGGTGTTGGAATATATGGCATCATCGCGCCCGTTGATCGCATCAAATATGCCGATCGTGCGCGAACTCGTCCGCGAAGATGTGGATGGCTTGTTGTTTTCGCCGAATGACCCCGAAGATCTGGCGCGTAAAGTATTGATGTTGTTGAGTGATGCGGGGTTGTCGAAGAGGCTGGCTGAATCTGCAACTGAACGCGCGTTGACGAAATTCACGTGGCATGAGTCGCAGAAGAAGCTGGTGAAGGTGTACGAGAAATTATTAGACCCTAAAGAGCGCTGATCTCTTTAGGGTCTTGTTTGAAATTAAAAATCGCTGTGATGAAGGAGGCTAATCGAGAAAGTCTCTGACTTTTTCAGTCAGGTCGCTTACGTGGAAAGGCTTTCGTAAAAAACCATTTGCCCCTGCGCCGATGGCGACCACGCGGCTATCGGTGTTATCCAGCGCGGTGATAATGATGATCGGCGTGGTTCTAAAATTCGCGTTGGCGCGCAACATACGGCATAGTTGAAAGCCTGTGGGCTCTGGCATCATTAAGTCGAGCAGGAACATATCTGGTTTGACTTGATCCGCTACTTCGATGGCTTTTGAACTGTCATTGACAACGATGGGCTCGTAGCCGGACGACATGAGAATCACCTCAATGAGGTCTGTGGCGCCTTTGTCATCATCTACGACGAGGATTTTGGTCATGTTCGCTTTTCTCTATGCCTGTGCTTTCGGTTTGATATTCTTAATGATAAGCTGAAAGATTATAAACGACAAGAAAAAAGAAATGCGCATTTCAAGATTGTTTGTCGTGGGGTTTTAGGCTGGCGGGAATATTTGGGAATATGCTTACCTGGCATATTTTTGGATCATCTTGAGAAAATGATCAATATCGAATGGCTTGGTCATGTACTCTGTTGCCCCCATTTTCAAGGCTTTTTCCCGGCTTTGCGTATCCTCTTTGGCGCTGATGATCACGATCGGAGTCTGGTTAAAGCGCTGGTCGGCACGCAGGAGTTCGCAAAGATCGTAGCCTGAAAGCCCTGGCATCATCAGATCTAGCGTGATCAGGTTTGGGTTCACTGCAATTGCCATGTCCATTGCTTCGGTGCTGTCATTCACAATGATGGCTTCATGCCCGCCCATGGCAACCAGCGTTTGCATTAAGCCCGTTATCAAAATATCATCATCCACGATTAGGATTTTTGCCATATATTGTTCCCAACTGCCTTTTGTTTTGGTTCTCTGTTCCAGATGGCTGTTATTGTACACTTATTAACAGGCACATATGCCTTTTTGTTTTAATCGTCACTCTTTTAATATGCGCTTTTTTGTGCAATTAAGTTGCAAACCTGCCGCGCTTCAATGGCGATCTCGCGCAACATGCCCGTGGGGGAGACGTAGTACCCGCAAAAATACAAACCCGGACTAGACGACTCTTTACCTGTGGATGTGGGCGTGCCTGCCTCATCGAAAGCGGATGATGCGCCTTGGATAAAATCGTTCACACGTGGACGATATCCAGTCGCCAGCACGACGGCATCGAATTCCGCCTCTTTACCGTCTGTGAAGCTGATTCGGTTTCCTGAAAACTTTTCTACCCCTGAATAGACCTTGATCTGCCCATCTCGAACCAACTTCATGGTGCCCACATCAATAAGCGGGATGCGCTTGTCTTTTGCGATTTGGGTTGCGGGTCCATAGGGAAGTTTATGAAGACCAAATTTTGTGATATCACCGATGACCATACGCAGGATGGGGGCGTTTATCGCGTCTGCCAGCCAGGCGGGCATTTTATTCTGCACAATGCCAATCGAAAGGATCGGGATCCCTGCGAGTTCGCGCGGAATTACGTTGACTGCATTCCGCACTGCGAGGCTTGGCTTTGCACCGTGCTCATATAAGTCCACGGCGATCTCGCCGCCGGAATTGCCAAACCCAACTACGAGCACATTCTGCCCTTTGAACTCAGCACCATTCTTATATTCGGAGCTGTGAATGAGCTTGCCTTGGAAAGTTTCCTTGCCCTGCCAATCAGGGATCAGAGGTTGACGGGCGTATCCGGTAGCCACAACCAGATTCGGCGCAGAATGAAGCGTGTCTTGAGTCTGCACCAGCCACTGACCGTTCTCATGTCGCGCTGAAAGGACTTGTTGATTGAGGCGAATATCCAGATCAAATTGTTTTGCATAATCATCAAGATATGCCACGACCTGATCGCGGGATGGGTAACGCGGGTAGTCTTTTGGCATGGCGGCAAAAGGCAATTCTGAGTTTTTCTTATCAGTATGCAAATGGAGGCGATCGTAATGCCGACACCAGGTGGCGCCCACTTGATCACTTTGCTCAAGAATGATATTTGGAATGCCGGTCTTTTTTAAACAAGCGCTTACTGCCAACCCTGCCGCGCCCGCGCCAATGATGATGGTATTGATTTCAGGCATACAGTTGCCTCCTGATAAGGATTACTTGTGTCCATGTTTACTGTAACAATAAAGAGGTTGTCGAAACCTAAAATACTGGCTTGCGTTTTTCAACAAATGCGGTGATGCCCTCTTGTCCATTCGGGTGGCGGG
>CAZMQE010000059.1:0-14305 GCA_964568115.1 uncultured Anaerolinea sp. | reverse complement strand
CCATCGCCACGCGCACGGAGCTGCGCCCGCAATTGATCGCCTGATTCAGGCGCCAGCAACAATGCGATGGTCGAACCGATCAAGCTTCCTACCAAAATCCCGATCAAAAAGCCGAACATTCTTTTCATGATGATTCTCCTGTTGTACGTCATTGCGAGCCCCGAGGCTCAAACGCCGAGTGGGCGAAGCAATCTCCAACTAGTGAAGGGGATTGCTTCGTCGTCGTTTCACTCCTCCTCGCAATGACGAAAAGTTCAGACAAAATTATTATAGATGAAATTCCCATTTTGTGGAATAATGGACACACCGCGCGTATCTGCTCTGCATGAACGCGACGGACCAAATTCAAGGCTGCCCAATTCGCGGCACATGTAGCGGGATAGTCGCAACAAACGGCTCCTACCCTTATCGGAGGATACCATGTCTACTACAACGATCTCTACGACCGCAGCACAAAGCGCATCGCGCAAAAAAGTGACGACTCTCACGTTCCGCCAGAAGAAGGAACGCGGCGAGGTCATTACCATGCTTACTGCCTACGACTACCCCACCGCCATGGCAATGGACAAGGCTGGGGTGGATGCGATCCTCGTCGGCGATTCACTGGCGATGGTAGTGCTTGGTTACGAAAACACATTGCCCGTTACGATGGAGGAAATGCTCCATCACAGTCGCGCGGTGGCACGCGGTGCCAAGTCCGCGCTGTTGGTGGGCGATATGCCATTTATGTCGTATCAAGTTTCAGTGGAAGAAGCCACGCGTAATGCCGGGCGCTTTTTGCAACAGGGCGGTATGGATGCTGTCAAACTTGAAGGCGGGCGCGAACGGGCGGATGCCGTCCGCGCAATCACCGGCGCGGGCATTCCCGTGATGGGACATCTGGGTCTCACACCGCAATCCGTCAATCAATTGGGCGGCTTCCGCGCGCAGGGCAAAACGGCATCAGCGGCAAAACGCCTGCTCGAAGATGCGCAGATCCTTGAAGAAGCGGGCGCGTTCAGTCTTGTGCTTGAGTCTGTTCCGGCACGGCTGGGGGAATATATTTCCAAACATATTTCCATTCCCACTATTGGCATCGGCGCAGGCGCAGGCTGTGACGGACAGGTGCTCGTGACGCATGACCTGCTCGGGTTGTTCGAGCGCTTCACGCCGAAATTTGTTCGTCAATACGCGAACCTGCATGAAACCATGCACAAGGCATTCGCTGAATATATTGAGGATGTGGAATCCAAACGCTTCCCGGCTGTAGAACATACGGTTGAAATGACCGACGCAGAATGGGACTCCTTCCAAAAGGAGTTGAAATGAAGCAGGATATTTTATTGGTGGGTACTGGCGCGCTCTCCACGCTGTTCGCGGCGCGCTTGAGCGAAGCGGGTCATCACGTGTCCATGCTTGGCACGTGGAAGGATGGCTTGCAGTCACTCAATCAGAACGGCGCGCGCGTGACAGATGCAAACGGGCATGAACGCGCGTTTCAAGTCCATGCAACGGATAATCCCGGCGATCTTGCGAACATCAAACATGCCATCGTACTCGTCAAATCATGGCAGACCAAACGTGTGGCGGAAAAACTCAAGGGGATTCTCGCGCCGGATGGAATCGTGCTCACCCTCCAAAACGGACTCGGCAACCGCGAAACGCTCGCACGCGACCTTGGGGCTGAGCGCGTCGCCCTCGGCGTGACCACCACTGGAGCCACCCTGCTCGGACCGGGCCTCGTCAAAGTTGGCGGCGAGGGAGTCATTTCATTGGAACAGAATCAGGCTCTCGGTCCGCTTGAGGCGGCTTTGCGTTCATCCAATTTCAATTTGCAGATCGTGAATGATGCCTGGTCGCTGATCTGGGGCAAGCTCATCATCAATGCGGCGATCAATCCGCTGACGGCGTTGCTGCAAGTGCCGAACGGCGAACTGTTGGCGCAGCCATGGGCGCGCAAGGCGATGTCTGCTTTGGCACGTGAGACAGCAGAAGTGGCGCAAGCGGAACAAGTGAAGCTGCCGTTCGGGGATCCGATCAAGGCGGTGGAGGATGTGGCGCGTAAGACGGCAAAGAATCTTTCATCCATGTTCCAGGATGTGCAGCGCGGCGCACCGACCGAGATCGATGCCATCTGCGGGGCGATCGTCAAGGTAGCTGAAAAGCATAATATGCCGGCACCTTTGAATTGGAAGTACTGGCAACTCGTGAAAGCTTTATAAACAGGACTTTCGCTCAACCCGCCGACGTTACACAAAAAATAAATTTTAGGTGTAGTTGGGCGCTCTCTAGCGCCCAAAATCAATTGCAAGCGAAAGTCCTAATAAAAGCGGGGTGATTTTCTTCCACCAATTTGGTGTATTTTGTTGTATTCCCCAGTCTCCATGACATGGTAAGATAACCACAATACTTTTGGTTCGGAGGCTTTTGATGCGTAAGTGGCTCACTCTTATACTTTTATTGTTGCTGGCTTTTCCCTCTGCAGTTCAGGCACAAAATGCTGTAACTTTTGAATCTTTCAATGTGCGCTTATGGTCGGAATATGATCAGCCCAGCATGTTGGTGATCTATGATTTTGAATTAACACCAGATACCACCCTGCCCGCCAAGGTGGACATCCGCATTCCCAAGGATGCGAATATCACCGCCGTGGCATATCTGGAAGGCAGTGATCTGTTGAACACTGAATTTACAGGTCCGGTTGAAGATGGTGACTGGCAGATCATCACATACTTTGCCAAAACATTAACTACATATCATCTCGAATATTATCAGCCCATCCAACGCGATGGCGCAAACCGTTCTTTCACGTATCAATGGAACGGGGCTTATCTGGTCAAAAATTTCCGGGTCGAGATCCAGTTGCCGGATGACAGTACCGCGGTCAAAGCCACGCCCATGCTGCCCTTTGTACCCAACCAGCCGTTCCTAAGCGGCAGCGCCTCAGTGAGCAATCTGGCGGCGGGTAAAACCTATCAAGTGGATCTGACTTACTCGCGCGTTAGCGAAGCGCCCATTGTTCCGTCAGCTTCGCAGCAGGTGGAGGCTGAACCGATCACACAGGAAACTTCCGGGCGTGTCACATTGGATAACCTGCCCTATATTCTTGCCGGTGTCGGCGTGCTCTTGATCGTTGCGGCAATTTTTTATTTCTGGCGGTCTAATTCGGTTCAGGCACCCAAACCACGCAAGCGACAACACAGCGCCAAAGGTGAGACCAGCGATGTTTATTGTCACGAATGCGGTGCGCGGGCAAATGGCGATGATCGCTTCTGCCGAACCTGTGGAAGTAAATTAAGAACAGAATAACCATTTCTTCAAATAAAATGCTCTTGCGGGACAACACCTCGCAAGAGCATTTTTTATTTTCTTATGATCCGCTTTTTGATCTCACACCCCGGGGATATAAAAACAAGGGATACAAAGGCAGGAGGTCAACCCGGTACCCTTTCCCGGCGTAGGCTTGCATGAGCGTCACGGCTTTCTTAAGTACCTCGCGATCATATTCCAGCGGCAGGGTCATCAGTTCAGCAATGGCGGCGTGTGGATATTTGCCCTTGATGCGATGGTAAATCCCAAACTCCAGCTGCCAGGCATCCAATTCACCATAGACGGATAGCGCAGTAACAAGTCCCTGTTGCAAATGCCGTGCCTCATGAATGATCAGGGTTTTGATGCGCAAGTCATCGAGGGGGGTCTCATAGTTGTAGTAATGGGAATTCAAACGGATGTTCCCGAACACGGTCCAAAACGCGCCGATATTTGGTCGAACCTTCTTGAAGCCGATCTGCGTGCCGCGTGCGCGCAGAAAGTTCACTGCCGCAATTCCTTCTTCTCCCAACTGAGCCACTGCATCCAAAAGCGTATCCTTCCAAACCGCATGCTCCATATGACGCTCCTTCCAACTAAATATGACCGGAATAGTGCGAGTATAAAGCATTTGAATCAGTTACAGAATGGCTAAAACTCAAGGAAAGTCGCCACAATCCGATATTAAGCGTAGGATATTAGTACCGCTTTCAATCATGAAAGTTTAAACGGCGTCAACCTGATTAGAATGAAGTTTAAGTTTTATATATAAGGAGTTCAATATGAAAAAGACAAATATTTTCATCACCCTGATTCTGACATTCATAATCATGTTCGCACAGGCAGGGAACGCTGCGGCAGCGCCTGTGGCACAAACATCGACACCCATCACAGGCATCATCCAAACCATCACATCCGAAACTGATGCCAATGGAGTGACAACTATAGTGGTCACATTAGACAACGTGGGGGTTATCCAAACTGTCCGTCTCAGCGTGGATACAGCGCTTGCACTGGGACTAGTAACACTTGACCCCACCACAAACGAACCTGTTGTAGTTGAAACCCAAATTGGTCAACCGGTGGAGGTCGATCCAACCACAATCATTTCTGATGAAACAACTGAAGAAGATGAATCTGTACATCCGATCTCTGCTTTGTTGGCTGGGTTCTTCGATGAAGATGCGAGTGTAATTGATGCCTACCACACAGATGGCTTTGGTTTCGGCGTCATTGCCCAGGCACTGTGGATGTCACAAAATCTTACTGGCACTGATGGTGAGGCTGGCGATGCCACCCTCGCTGGTCAGATCTTGGAAGCCAAGGAAAGCGGTGATTACAGCGCCTTTGCAGAATACTTTGAAGATGGAACCATACCCACCAATTGGGGTCAGTTCCGCAAGGCTTTGGCGAATAAAAAGGATAACCTCGGCAGCGTTGTATCAGGACATGGCGACGAAAGCAACACAGCCACACAACCGGGACAAGGCAATGGCAACGGCCAAGGTAATGGAAACGGAAATAATAATGGTAATGGTCACGGCAATGGGAACGGGAACAATAATGGTAACAATAAAGGCAATGGGCACGGCAACGGGAACAAACCTTAATCTATAAAAGCCAATACCATCTACGTAAGGAGCGGCAAATGCCGCTCCTTTTTACTTGATAGAACCTGAGAGCAAATCAATATATACTTAAAGTGAAATCAGTTAAAATACACCTAGAGAAAATATGAGAAAAGTAGCCATTCTTGGAATCGGTCAGATCAAAATAGATGAACACTGGGATCTTTCCCTGCGCGAGCTGGGAGGCAATGCCGCCTTCGCCGCCATGCAAGATGCCGGTATGGATAAAGTCGATGCACTGTTCGTTGGTAACATGCTTTCGCCCCTGGTCAGCGGACAAAACCAACTCGGGACTTTCTTTTCGGATTGGATCGGACTCTGGAAACAGGAAGCCGTGAAAGTGGAAGCTGCCTGCGCATCAGGCGCCGCAGCGCTGCGTGCCGGACTGATGGCTGTTGCCTCCGGCGACATCGACTCGGCCCTGGTAGTGGGTGTTGAAAAAATGACCGATAAAGCCGGTCATGATGTCACCTCTGCGCTGGCTACGGCGGCGGATGCCGATTATGAAGTGGAGCAAGGCATATCCTTTGTGGGCATCAATGCGCTGGTCATGCGCCGATATATGTATGAGTTCGGCTGGAAACACGCCGACTTTGCGCCCTTCTCGATCAACGCGCATGCGAATGCCATGCATAATCCATACGCGCGTTTACATCAAAAACTCAATGTTGAACAATTTGAAAAATCAAGCATGGTTGCCACGCCGATCAACCTCATGGACGCCTCACCCATCGGCGATGGCGCAGCGGCGGTTGTCATTGTCCCGGCTGAGAAAGTAACCTCGTTAAGTAACCGTCCCAGAATAACCGTAGCAGGCTCGGCTTCGGCAACTGATTCGATCGCAGTCCACTCCAGAAAAGATCCCATGTTTTTATCCGCTGCCTATGCTTCATCCAAACGTGCGTATGAACTGGCAGGTGTCACGCCTGAAGATATTGATGTGTTCGAGTTGCACGATGCGTTCTCGATCATGTCGGCGTTGTCATTGGAGGCATGTGGATTTGCAGAACGCGGCCAGGGTGTGCGGCTCGGGCTCGATAACGAGATCAGTCCGCATGGACGTGTGCCCGTGTGTACCCGCGGCGGGCTCAAAGCCCGCGGTCACCCGGTTGGCGCGACAGGCATGTATCAGATCGTGGAGGTCGTCCAGCAATTGCGGGGTGAGTGTGGAAAAACACAAGTGGACGGCGCCAGGATCGGTATGGCACAAAATATTGGTGGTTCCGGTGCAACCATCATCACCCACATTTTGAAAATGGAATAACGAAAAGCGGGACTCTGGGTGAGTCCCGCTTTTCGTTATGAGAGTGAGAACATGAAATTGCCTACAATGATAACGATGATCAAAACTAACACTGGCAGAAATGTGAGTGTGGTGAGGATGCCTGCCAACCTATCTTTCTTGCGCGCATATGCGATCCACGCTGCAATGGCAAAGGTTATGGGCCAGATCGGGTACGACCAGACGGCAATTACAAAGGTCCAGGCTTCAGGCGTTGAGCCCGAATCGAATGCCATCACAGAGAGCCCAGCCATGGTAAGCCAAAACAGCAGAGACCCAAGTGCGAGAAGTTGTGAAATGATGAGCCAGATCAAAATTGGTTTACGAGTTGCCGGGCTGGTTTCCAAATGAATACTCCTGAAATACGATTTCTCAAAGCCAAAGATAGATTTTACCCTGAAGCAGACCTGCCCGTATCTGGTCATACACCAAAACCACCCACCAGATATGGGAAATCAGTATTGCAAACACATTCCTGTTTTCAGAAACAATTGAATCTTACATTGGATTATTTTATACTTAAGGAAAAGGAGCAAGGAGGCGCTTTATGAATAAGAATAACCGCAAGCTGAATCGCCGCGCATTTACCTATTACATGCAAGTCACAGATGATGTCACCAAGCAACTGGTCGGCTATCTTTCAGATATCAGCACCGGAGGCTTCAAACTTGATTGCGATAAGAAACTCCCAATCGGGCAGGATTTTCGCCTATCCGTTCAATTGACCGCTGAAATTGCAGATAAAACCACCATGACATTTATTGCACGCAGTAAATGGTGTCACCCCGATCATATTGACCCAACATCCTTTAATGTGGGGTTCGAGATCATTAATATGGCACCAAGCGATGTGGCGATCTTCCAACGCATGTTCGAAAAATATGGCACCCAGAACGCAGCCCAAAAGAAAGGTTCGGCTGACGATTTTATGTGGAGATAAAGTTCAACTTATCTTTATGAAACGGGCGGTTATACCGCCCGTTTTTTTATCCCCAGGTCCTAGCAAAAAATACGTGAAACCAAAGTGCCGCGCTTGTTGTAAAATGTAGACTATGAAATACAAAACATTGCGCTCCATTGTACGCTTCATCATGAACATCATCGCCGATGTGGAAATACACGGCACAGAAAAACTCCCCCAAGGAAATGTGATCATCGCAGCCAATCATCTTGGAAGATTGGATACCGCCACGCTACTGTATATCCTCGACCGTGAAGATCTCATTATGCCCGTTGCGGAGAAGTATAAAAATCACCCGTTATACGGAGCCATCGGACGCGCCGCCAATGCCATCTGGCTCAACCGTTTCGAAGCGGATTATTCCGCATTGCGTGAAATTCTGGCGCGCATGGAAAAAGGCGGCATGCTGGTCATTGCGCCAGAAGGAACACGCTCCAAAACGGAAGCGCTACAGGAAGCCAAATTAGGCGTTGCGTTTTTAGCCAGCAAAAGCGGATACCCCGTTCTGCCAGTGGCTGTAACTGGCACCGAAGATCGCAGCATCGTTGAAAACTTAAAGCATTTTCGGCGCTCGAAGATCGTCGTCCGCGCGGGGGATGCATTCAAGATCGAGATCCCCAAAGGCAAGGGCCGTGAACAAGCCATGCGGGAGGCTACCGATGAGATCATGTGTCAGATCGGTGCGCTGCTGCCAGAGAAGTATCGCGGGGTCTATGCAGAGCATCCACGCTTGAAAGAACTATTAAACAAACAGGCTGCTGTATGAAATATTTCTTGCGTTGGCTTGTGCGTTCGATTTTCAATTTGATCGCGCGCGTGGAAGTAAAAGGTTATGAGCATCTTCCCAAAGAAGGCAGTTTTGTCATCGCCACCAACCATCTTGGCATTGTGGATGCGCCCATGGCATTCTATGCCTTAGACCGTTGGGATATGTTCGTCATGGTCGCAGAGAAATGGAACGAGATCGCCATCTTCCGCTGGCTGGGAAAATATTTCAACTTTATTTTCATTGACCGTTTTAACCCCGACATCAAAGCATTGCGTCATGTGATCGAACTAATGAAGGAAAATAACATCCTGGTCATCGCACCCGAAGGCACACGCAGCCGGGTCGGTTCCATGATCGAGGCGCGACCGGGTGTCAGTTATTTGGCTACGAAATTAAATCGTCCGATTGTGCCGGTGGCGCTAGCGGGTACGGAAGATAAAGTATTGTTTGGCAATTTAAAACGTTTGAAAAGAACTCACATGACAATCACTGCGGGTCCCGCGTTCACACTCCCCCCACTGCCCAAAGCAGGACGTGACGAAGCCTTGAAGAAATACACAGATGAGATCATGTGCCATATCGGCATTCTCCTCCCTGAAAAATATCGAGGGGTGTATGCGGAGCATCCGCGGTTGAAAGAGTTGTTAGAGGAGCAGATGCTCAAAGGCGCAGAGGCGCAAAGGGTTAAGATCGTTTAAGGCTTTGTTCAAGGCGATGTAGAAGAAAACCGGTCTCGGCGCGCAGGGCTTCGCCTTTATCGTATTCTTCCTGATTGATATATTTCAAGTCGAGAGAAAGAATAAGAAAGTATTCAACTTCGGACAGTGATCCCTGGGCAATATCCACAAAACGTCCGGTTTGCCCTTTGCGCCCATAACCATATCCTTCCGCAATATTGGCAGGGACCGAAACAGCCGCCCGGCGCAATTGTGAGGTCAATCCATAGATTTCGCTTTTGGGGAATTTCTCAGTCAATTTGTAAACCAACAACGATAACTGATGTGCCCGTTGCCAAACAATCAGTTTACGAAAACCCTTATCGCTTCGCGCTTCCATCATCACCTCCTCTTTAAAATTACCCAAACAACATCTGAGCTTCTGCCCTTTTGAGCTTCTGCTCATTCGAACTTCTATAACACCATTCCCTCCCCCCTCTTCAAAAACTTTCCGTCGCCACGCTTGCCTTTCCACTCATCACCATCCACGATCAGCTTGCCGCGCAGGAAAACTTTTTCGGGGTAGCCCACCAATTCCCAGCCTTCATACAAGTTATAGTCCGTACGTTGATGCGAATGTGCCACGCCATATTTCACACGCTTCTCGGGATCCCAGATCACGATATCGGCATCGGCACCAGGAACGAGCACGCCCTTCTGCGGATACAAACCAAAGATCTTCGCCGGGTTCGTGCAGTTATATGCCACAAATTGATTCGGTGTGATGTGACCCGCTCGCACGCCATATGTCCATATGATCGGCATGCGATCCTGGATGCCCGGCAAACCGTTCGGGATTTTTGTAAAGTCATCCTTGCCCAACTCTTTACCGGGGATGGCGATCTCGCTACCTTCATAAATAATGGGCTTGCTTCCGTCCGAAAAGAATGGACAATGATCCGTGCCGATCGTCTGCAAAACGCCGTTCGATAAGCCTTCCCATAAACGCGCATTATCCTGCGCTGTGCGCATGGGGGGCGAACAAATCCATTTTGCGCCATCAGCCTTTCGTAGATCATCGATCGTGAAGAACAAGTATTGCGGACAAGTCTCCCCCATAACAGGCACGCCACGTTCACGCGCATATTTCAACATATCCACTTCACCGCCCACGTTCATGTGGACGATGTAGACCGGCGAATCAGCTTGCTCTGCCATTGCCGCCATCCGCAGCGTCGCTTCGACCGCGCCCCAGGCGGGACGTGTAAGCGCATGATATTCAGGAGTGATATGTCCCGCAGCAAGCGCTTCAGGGATTAATGCTTCGATCACATCGCCGTTTTCACAGTGCGCCATCATTAACATGCCGTTATCTTTAGCGATACGCAGCGCTTTAAAAATACTGCCATCATCAATTCTGAGGCGTCCGTTATAGGCAGTGAACACTTTCAAAGTTTGAATCCCCATCTCACGCAGGGATGGGATTTCTTTTGCGATCTTGTCATTGAACTGCGTCAGGTTCATATGGAATGAATAATCGATCGCGGCTTTCTCAGCCTTCTTCAGCCACAAGTCCATTGAATAGGCAAAGCCTTTATCTTCCAGCACGACAAAATCCATCACGGTGGTGGTGCCGCCGAACGCCGCAGCTTTGTGACCGGTGTAATGATCGTCCGAAGAGACGGTGCCAAACATCGGCAGATCGAGATGCACATGCGGGTCAACTCCGCCGGGCATGACCAGCTTGCCCGAGGCATCGATCACTTGCGCTGAATCAGCTTCAAGGTCGAGTCCGATGCGGGCGATCTTTTCGTTACGAATCAAAATATCCGCTTGAAATGTTTCGGAAGCGGTGATGAGCGTCCCGTTTTTGATGAGCAGGTTCATGGTTGCACAGCTCCTGTATTTTCAGAAAGTGCGTAGAGTACGCCCTCTGCAGAGAGCGCGTCAAATGAGGATACATATAATGTACCGGGCACCAGGGCGCCGCCAATGGGTCTGGAACCATCGTCAATGAAAACATCCCATACAGGTTTATCAACACCGGGGACCGCCATTACACATTGAATACGACTACCGGTCGGAGCACACAGATAGGCTTCGCCTTTTTCGCCCATTGCCATGATACGCGAGTTGGTAATTGGAAATTCAAAGTTGCCCACCAAACGACTCTGCTCATCGAGCCAGACCATGCGACCATCGCTGTACTCAGATGTATAGTAAAGCCACGTCAATTTATTTGGCAGCACACCCTGATACAGCGGATTAAACAACACAAAGGAGGCAGCCTCCCAGGTGAGCGCGGGATCTACCTGTATGCCTGATTCGTTTCTCTGCCAGTGCATCACAGCATGTCCGTTGCGATAATAATCGCGTCCATCGACGCCTGTGAAAAAGACCGGCTCCGTGAAAAGTATTTGCGCCTCGGGGAGGATCTGAATTTCCTGAATTTGACCGGTCGCCGCATCCAACACAACATCTTTTAGATACACCAGGCTTCCATCAGCGCTGAGTGTGGGCGGCAGATCCACAAATACATCGGCGGCGGTCTTGCGCCAGGTCAAAACACCCTCTGGTGAAATGGCTGAGACGGCATCGAGCAAGGTGACGTAGATCATGCCATCGGAACCCACGATGGGACCTGAGGTCGCCTCACGCGTGGCGGAAGCTTCCACCCTCCACAACTGATTGCCTTGCGAATCAAAGGCAGTGATATGGCCTTCAACATCCGCAACAAAAATGCGACCTTGGGCATCCAGCGCCGGTGTGCCGACAGGAGTTGCCGTAAGCGGCACCTGCCATAAGACATCACCTTGTGGTGTGAAAGCCATGAGAACTTTCGCTCTGCCAGCGATCACGAGGGTGCCATCAACAAATACCACGGGACCACCCGAGGGACCACCCGGAATTTGTGCCTGCCATTTCAACTCGGGTTGGGTATCCATACTAAACGGCACATAGGATGTGCCATACGAATCATGGAACTCGGTTGCCCAAAGATGCCCGCCTTGTGTTTGTAAAACCGTTTCTGTTTCTGTGAACTGATACTGATATCGCTGATAATAGAGCCATCCGCCCGCAAGCGCCACGACAAAGAATGCCACTAACCCGGCTTTTTTGCCGTGCTGTTCCAGCCAGTGCCTAAGCGGAATGTAGACATGCACATCCAACCATTCACTGATCTGTTGCGGCATCAAACCGGCGCGCCTGCCAAATTCTTTTTGAGTCAATTCAATCCGCAAACCTTCGCCCAGCAAATTAAATCCCAACACACCCATGAAAATAAACGAACCGATCACCAGCATCGCACTCGGGTCTGAGATCTTGACCAGCGCAGTAGCCAGCATTTGCCCCAACTCAGGCAGCCCAGCCACATTCACAGCTTGAAAATCAAAAACTTCGATCCAAACCCCGCCGCCGATATAAATGCCTAAAAAGCCTAATTCTGCAGTGACCAATAATGTACTGCTGATCTCAAACGCCAACAGCGCCCAGACCAATGACATGATCTGCCGCAGGATGTGATTGAACAGGATGAGACTTTCCCCCGCCCCCAGCGCGCGTGCCGCTTCGACAAACGTTTGTCTTTTGACGAGACGCGTCTGTTCGCTGACCATGCGGGCTGTTTCTGCCCAACCAGTGAATCCCAGCCCGAAGATAAATGCCCACAAGCCCTTGTCCACACCGATCGCATAAATACCGATCATCGCCACGATCAACACAGGGATGGAAAGCAAAGAAGAAAGGATTGAATCGAGTCGCCGGGCTTTGCGTCCCTCTGCCCAGCCGATCAACAAACCGAAAATAATTCCAACAACAAGCCGAAAGCCCGCAACCGCTGTCACCATGATCATCGTCGGTCTCACGCCCCACAACATGCGACTCCAGAGATCACGTCCCCAACGATCAGTACCAAGTGGATATTCGGGAATCCGAAATGCAGGGTACGGTGGCGTGCGAATCACACCATCCATGGACAGGGCGAAGTTTTCTTTCATTGGATCCTGGGGTGCGAGTGAAGGACCGATGAAGGCGATCAGGATCATGAAACCAACCAACACAGCGCCGAGGATCAACGTCCAATTTTGGTGGCGGAGCTTTTTCATTAAATTCATTGTGTCACCCCTTTATCTTCCGCGTGGACATCCATTCGCAAGCGTGGATCAACCATGCGCGCGCTCAGCATGGTGAACAGATCGATGAGCAAAAAGATGAGCACAAGCACGGTCAACAACGCGGCCATGGTGGACGGCGTCAACACGGTCGATGCGCCAGGTCCAGTTGCGGGTTCGAGCACAATGCCGATAAATTTTCCCAAGCCGGGCCAGTTGAACAGGCGCTCGATGATGATCAACTCGGCAACCATCAAGCGCGCAGAGTAGGCAACGGCTTGCAGGATCGGAGATACCACACTGCGAAATGCAAAGCGGTCCTTCATGGCGCGGAAGGTATGTCCCAAGCTGATGCCAGCCTTCACATACGGTTTCTGTAATTCATCCACCAACGTACTGCCGGTCACTTGCGCGATCTTGACGGTGGGCTGCACCATTAAAACCAACACCGGCAGGATCAAATGCGCATCCCAACCAAACCCTTGAAATGGAATGACCACACCGGGTCCATAGATCGTGATCAATAAAAATAAGGTGATCAACAAAATGGCAATGTAAAAACCAGGCGATGCCAAACCCAAGGTTGATAGCACCGTGAGCCAGGCAGAGACTTTCATGCTATCCCGCCGCACCGCGAGTCGACCGAGGAACACACCTAATGCGATACTCAATATCAACGCAAGCGCCACCAAGCCAAGGCTATTGAGACTCAAGCGCAAGATGGCCGTGAGGACAGGTTCACCGTTATACGTTAATCCAAAATCCAGGTTGGCAAATTTTGAGATGTAGGCAAAGTATTCAGGAAAGATCGGCGGCAAAAGAATTTCGCCGCTAACATAGGGATTACTACTGGAAACAACCGGCTCGAAATAAAACGCAAAGGCAAAACCGATAAAGTTGGCAAGCAGGATGATCAACGGAAAGGTTAATAGGCGGCGCAAAATAAATCGAAACATTATTTTTCCTTATCATCCGTCTGGTAATCGCTCTGCATATCTTTGATACCCAATAAAGCCATCAACACTTCCGGCGGAATATCCACTTCGGGCAGGTCAGTTTTATAGAGTTGTTCATGCTCAGCGCGTTCACGCAGATGCTTCCATAAGATCTCACGTTCTTCGTTTTGAACGACCAAATCATTCAAGAGTTTGGCGTTCAGCAAGTACTCCCCCGTTGTGTATAAGAATGTCAGGCGTTTCCATTTATCGGCTGTGATCGGTTGAGATAATTTTTCCAATCCACCCAATTGAATTTTGTAGTATTCCTCTTTCGCACGCGGATGATCCGCCTCGTCTTTCAATAACTCACCGCGTGTGGTAAGTTCGTGTCCTTTGACTTGGGCAATGAATTCGATCTGTCCGCCGCGCTCGCTGAAGGCTGAGGTTTGGTAAAAAGCCAGATAGTCCACGGCGACAACTTTGGGCGAAGTCCGCAGCGGGATGCGATACCAGCCGAGGAGCCGCGCTATTTCCAAATCCCGCGGGGTTGGCATAATGCAAACGAGGATCAGATCCGTTGGGCGAAACATGTTTCAATTATAAACTCCCTGCACACTTAAAATACACCTTGGCATGTCACCCTCCCGAAGGACATCGGGACGATGTGAGCG
>CAZMQE010000058.1:3013-14311 GCA_964568115.1 uncultured Anaerolinea sp. | reverse complement strand
CTTGGAAAGCGTGTAACCCACAAGGTTCGCGGGTTCAAATCCCGCCCTCTCCGCTAACAAAAACACTTCTGTTTCAGAAGTGTTTTTGTTTTAATCCCGTTTCACTAACTCTGCCTTTCTTGTAAATAAAAAAGGCTTGTCCTTTTCAGAACAAGCCTTTTGTTAATCATGATGTTTTCCTTACGGCGTCGGTGTTGCGGTTGCTGCATCAACAACCGCCTGCCCGGCAAAGACCATCAATGTGTCTGCGGGTTTATCGGCTGAATGACCGGTAGAAACCAAGCCTTGATTTACAAGCACGGAATACAACGCAGATTTATCCATTTCACCGCCACCTAGAATGTCAGTGCCTTTGGAGGCTGCGTCAGCGCGACCTGAACCCATTGAGATGGCTTCATAGGTAGTGAGGTCCAAGCCGCCACTGCGGGCAGACAATTCAGCGTTGTGACACGAAACGCAACCAATTGCGTTTTTATACCAAAGACCGTTTTCAACAAAGAGCGGTTGAATGTCAGCGGCGTATGTGCCTTCACATGGCTTACCACTTACATCTGTAAAGGCAAAGGGCTCGGTCGCCGGAGATTCTGCAGAAACCCACGCGCCGATCAAGTCAGTGGCAGAAACCTGGCATCGATTGAATTCAACCATGTTTTCGCTCATCTGAACTTCTGAATGCGAGACAGGGATCAAAGTCGGGATGGGTGTACGCTCAACCTTGGGGGCAGCCTGCTTACACGTCAGCGTTAACCCACAGGAGGAAACATAGATGATGCTAAGCCAAAAAGCCAGCACCACAAAGAACAAGGTGATTGTTCCATAGATCATTTTACGGACATCATTCATTTTTTCAGTCCCTCCCCTATTTCGGCAGCTTCAAGGTGCGCAGGAAATTCACCACATCCCATCTTTCAGAGACGGTGAGATTCTCATTAAGCGCAGGCATCCGTCCATCCACACCATTCGAAATGCTTAGGAAGAATGAGCCGTCGCTCTTGGATTGCACAACATCAGAAGTAAAGTTAGCAGGACGATTCGCCAGGAAAGGTGAAATCGGACCGTTCGCTTCACCGGTCACGCCATGGCACATTTGGCAATGGATCGCGTATAGTTCCGCGCCTCGAGTAAGAGAGGCTTCATCCGCAACCGATGGATTTTCAGGTGCACCCATATTCGGGATAAATGCTGCTCCCTCCACTGGAATGGAACGCGCTGGAACCGGCAACGGATTCTCCATAGGACGATAGGAAGGCTGGATCTCCATGAAGCTGGGCCAATCGATCTTGATGATGTCAAAACTAAAGGTCATTAAGACGGCAGCGAGAACGATAAGAACAGCAAACACGCCGAGTAATTGTTTAAAGAGTCTCATAGATGTTGCGCCTCCGCAGGCTTCACGGATTCGGCGCCTAATTTATTCAGGGCATCCGTAATTTTCTTCTCATCGACATGCACACATTCGATCAGGATACATATTTTTCCATCACTGACCTCAGGCACGTATTTCATCGGGCGATAGTTAGGGAAGTAACTATCCAGAAAAACGCCGAGAAAAGTGGAGAGCAACATGCCTAACATGGTCAATTCGAACAGCACGACAACACTGGGAGGTCCCGGCACAAAAAATTGGGTACTCACCTTAATTGGGTAAGGGTAGAGATACGGGGAAAGGAACGCCAGAAAAGCACCTGCACCCAACCCAAACGCAGCGCCGCCCATGGCAATGCGCGGCACATTCGTCCACTGGCTGGGACGGCCCAGCATCGCCTCTGTAACTGGAACGCCAGAGATGACGTTCATACATTCATCGTGAACACCCAAGGCACGAAGCTGCTCAATGGCGTCCGCGGCGGGCCCGAGGTCCGAAAAGACCGCCAATAAATCTACAACTTTGGATTCAGCCATTCAGTCCTCCTATTCCAGTTCGCTGACCGTAACAACGGTTTCGCGTCCGAATTTCTTAAGTTCGTGCGCCATCTGGCCTTCCTGCACTTCCCAAACAGGGATAAGCGGGACCAACTTGGAAGCCGCCATATACAGCAGGATAAAGAGCGCCAACGTACCGATGCCCATGGGCACTTCGATACCTGGCTCATACAAACGCCAGGTAAACGGCATGCGGTTGATGGTGGCAGAAATGGGGATGATGATATAGCGTTCGAACCACATGCCAACATTGATGGCAATACCAACGAACCCAACCAGCCACGGGGTGGAACGCCACTTTGCATTCCACAAGACCGCCCAAGGGATGGCTACGTTAAGGATCAACATACCAAACCACATCCAGCCCATGGGACCTGATTCGTGCCAGTGGAGCAATTGGCGCGTCCATTTGTCGCCACCGTACCACTGGACCATGTAATCGTTGAAGAAAAAGTAAGCCCACGCCATGGAAATGATCAGCATGAGTTTGCCGACGGCATCGAAGTGTTCAGCCCGGATGAAATATTTCATGTTTTTCATGGTGCTGCGAACGACTGCCAAAACAACAATTGCCGCGCCCATACCTGAATGCAAAGCACCGACGATGAAGTACGGACCGAAGATCGTAGAATTCCAGCCCGGACGGGTAGCGGCAGCAAAGTCCCAAGAGACGATGGTATGCACCGAGAACATGACCGGGATGATCGCAAAGGCAAAAATACCCATCGCAGTGCGTAGATGTGCCCACTCGCCTTCAGTTCCACGGAAGCCAAGGGCAAGAATCTTATACAGGCTTTTTCGCCAACCGGTTGAACGGTCACGCGCCATCGCCATATCGGGGATAAGCGGCAGGAAGAGATACATCGTGGAGGAAAGCAGATAGGTGGTGATTGCCAGCAAGTCCCAGGTGAGTGGGGAATGAAGGTTGGGCCATAACATACGCTGGTTGGGATATGGGAAAAGCCAATACGCTACCCATACACGACCCATGTGCATGAAAACGCTAAAGCCTGCCTGCACGAGACCAAAGGTGGTCATTAATTCAGCGGCACGCGTAAAAGGGCGACGGAACTCGGCGCGAAACACGCGTAAGATCGCTGAAATGAATGTGCCTGCATGGCTGATACCGATCCAGAACACGGTATTCACCAGGAAGATACCCCAATAATCCGGGCGCATCACACCAGCTTGTCCCTGACCTTTCGTAATCAGGATACCCCAATTATAAAATAGGCAATAGACAACGATCGCAGCCAATGCCCCAAAGACCAGCCAGAACTTCCATGTAGGCGGCTCTGTCATGGCTTCCATGACCATATCGTTCATTTTGCCGCGTGGAAGCGGATCGAGCATTAAGTGTTTTTCGCGGAGGTGCTCTTCGTGAGATTGTTCCGCATGCTGTTTATGATCTGCCATTTTCACCCTCCCTTGAGATAGGTCACGTTGGGAAGCGTGCCCAATTCTTCAAGATGTTTTACGCCGCGAGGACCGCGTGCCAGTTGCGAGACCAGGGATTCGGAGTTGTCAATGCGTCCAAATGTGATTGCGCTGGCTGGGCAGGCTTGCGCGCAAGCGGTTGTAAATTCGCCGTCTTCTACTTCGCGCCCTTCAGATTTGGCAGTATCCTGCGCCTTGTGAATGCGCTGGATACAGAAGGTGCACTTCTCCATCACACCCATGCGACGGACGGTGACATCGGGGTTGAATTTGTTTTTCAAGGTGATCATCGCTGGATCGTAGCGATCATCATTGTAATCGCGCCAATTGAACGCACGCACCTGGTAGGGACAGTTGTTTGCACAATAACGTGTACCTACACAGCGATTGTAAACCTGCAAGTTCAATTGTTCAGCCTGGCTATGTACGGTGGCAAATGCCGGGCAGACGGGTTCGCAAGTGGCGTGTCCGCATTGCTGGCAGAGCATGGGCTGGTATTCGGTCATCTTCACTTCGGGATATTCACCCTCCCAGAAGCGTTCGGTCCGGATCCAGTGCATCGAACGACCATAACCCGCGTCCACTTCACCAACAAACGCGACATTGTTTTCCATCGCACAGGCAGCTACACAAGCCTGGCAGCCTGTGCAAATATCCTGGTCAATGACCATACCCCATTTGCCTTCAGCCTCTTCAGAGATCGCGCCTTTTGCGTGTAAAGCATTCAAATCTACATTCATAATTCGCTCCTCTATTCCTTACCAATACCTTCGCCATACACACCAATACGACTTTCAAGGCGTGAAAGGATTTGTTGTTGTCCAGTCTTTTGAATTTTGACCTTCATACCCGCAAACGCAAGATCACCCGCGGCATTGAAATGCAAGCCAAGGACATCGGCTGGATTCTTGCCACGCCCGGAAGCATAGCGGCCATAGGCAGTGTGACCCTGCCCGAAGGGCATCCCGATCGTATCTGGACGAATGGCTGGATACAAATAAACGGGCACATCCACCTCCCCAGCCTCGCTGGTGATCTTCACAATATCATCATTCTCAATCCCCAATTCTTTAGCAGTTTCGGGATTGATCTCAACCCAGGTATTCCACATAACAGTGGTAGTAGGATCAGGCAATTCTTGCAGCCAGGGTTTATTTGCACCGGCTTCAGCCAGGGTCGGCGAAACGAACGGCACGAAATAGAATTCACCCTCGCCCGCAAATTCAGCTGCTTTCACATCCAAGCCCTTGCCTAATGCACTCGACACAGAGGGAGCCGCAAGTTCAGCAGAATTCTTCCACCAACCACCATGCTGTTGGAAGTAAGCCGTAAACGTGTTGATCTCAGGTGCTGCGAATGAGCCTTCTGCCACGCCAATGAGGTTAACAAGTTTACTTTGGATGAATTCAACTTCATCCTTGAAGGGTAACGCTTCAGCAAATTTTCCGCCCGCAAGTTGCGCAGCCGCGATCAACACGTCTGCAGTGGAGCGTGTATTGTGGAAGGGAACCACAGCAGGTTGCGCACCTGAAAGCACAGATTGCGCCGCACCAGTTGCCACGCGCTGATAACCCCAGGATTCAAGCCCATGATGATCGGGCAGAATGTAATCAGATGCAAGAGCAGTTTCGTCGGGGAAGGTTGCAAAGGAGATGACCTGCGAAACAGAGCCAAGAGCATCAGCAAAACCAAAGGACGCCGGGGTCTCAAATATAGGATTGACACCGTGAACAAACAAAACTTTGACGCTGCCACTCTTTAATTTGGCAATGAAGTCGGTCATTTCTTGCGCGCTGGCTGGGCGATGATATGCATCTTCGTTTGGCGAAAGCGGAGAGATATAGACGCCACCGGTCTTGCCAAAGTTATCGGTGAGTGCATTCAATGCCAAAACAGCTTCCGCAGTGGAAAGTCCATTGCTCTGACCGAGCGCCGCGCCGCCAGGAATGGCAAGCGGGTGATGCGCTTCAACGATCATTTGCGCAATGCGTTCCAACGTCTCTAGCTTCACGCCAGATTCAGAGGCAATCGTCAACGGATCAACAGACGCGAAGGCGCGCGGTGTTGCGCCACCTTTGGCTTCAGCCACGAGTTTGCCGATCGCAAGCGCAACCAAGCCTTCGGTCCCGGGGCGAAGCGGAATCCACTCATCCGCTCTGGATGCGGTTTGAGACATCCGCGCTTCGAATTGAACAAAGTAACCACGTTGTTTTGGATTACCACGGCGCATCTTTGAGAAGCCGCGTGTATAAGCTACAGGTGAAAGCCAGGTCTCAAGGAAGTTTGCGCCGAATGAAAGGACAATATCGGCACCACCCAGATCAAAGAACGGCATGGCAGCTTGACCGAGCAAATTCTCAGCAGCTTTACTCAAGGTAGCGCGCGATTCAAACATGCTCAATGCGCCAAAACGAACCGGAGCGGGCGCACCAATTGCACTAGTTAGATCAGAGACCAGGTCAAAGAGATGATCGGAGCCTGCGCCCATGAGAAATGCGATCTCTGAGGCTTGGTTGTTGGCGAGCGCATCGGAAACAACTTTGATAGCTGCATCCCAATCCATGGGATCAGTGACCAGCGCAGAAGCGCGCGCCTGCTTAGCCGGGTTCTCAACACGATCCGGGTTATACAAACCGTGCAACGTAGCCTGCCCGCGCGCGCAAGTCTTGCCAAGGTTGACTGGGTTGCTAGCATTGCCTTCCACTTTGATCGCACGTCCCTGCATGGTGCGGACGATGAGTCCGCAGCCCGCCGCGCACTCGCGGCATGTTGTGGCGTAATATGTGCTTAAACCATTGTAGGTGTACTCAGGCATTTTCAAGTACGGTTCACGCACGACATAGCGTGAAGCGGGACCACAACCAGTCAATACTGCAGTAGTCGCTGCGCCTACACTGGCAAGTTTTAGAAAATCACGCCGGGAAATTTTTTCACTCATAGTCTATTCCTCTTTACCCGGATTAATAATGACATGTTCCACAATCGGTGAGCTTGATCAATTTTTCTTCATCTTCACCGGCTTTTTGTTTATGACAGTTGAGACACCAACCCATATTCATGATCTGTGGATTCTCAGCAATCGTCACCTTGGTCATGTCACCATGGCAATCTTCGCAGTTCACACCCGCCGCAATATGAGGACGATGGGTGAAATGCACAAAATCCGGCACTTGAGCAACGGGAATCCACACAAACCCCTCTTTGGGTTGACCCGTTGCAGGGTCGATGCGGTCACGCATGGGTTTTAACAAATCACTGGTCTGCGTTTTTGCTACTTGTTGATGGCAGCCCCAGCATTTGTTGATGGTCGGCAAACCAGGGGACGGTCCGCGTAACGCGCCGGGGTGGCAATATAAACACTGAACACCCAACCCTACATGCAATTTGTGCGTGAATTGAATTGGTTGCTCGGGTGATTTTTGAGAAGCGGAAACGCCATACACAGCAAGGCTAAATATAGCCAATACTCCGATGAGAACCGCCACACGCCCCATCGGGCTAATCACCCATTCAAAGAATTTCTTGATCATGCATACTCCTATGACAAGTTTTATTCGTGAAATAATGCACGAAATTATACTAAATCAAGTCTAGTTTGTAAACTTTAATTTCAGGGCACCTAACAACAAGCAAGCATACAGGTTGCCATATTTTCTATTTTCAATTACAACACAAATTATGATGAAACAAATACAGGAAATTAGTAAAGGGTTCCTACACATAAAAACTCGTCCCAATCACACTGCTGTAAAAATTAGGACGAGTTAACACAACGAATCAACAATAATTCTCGGGCTCCCGTTGGTTCACTTCAAGGATAAATCCTATCGGTGTGGGCGGGATTATACTGCAAAAGAACGGTCAAGTACATAATGTACAACACGCATGTTATACTCTGGAGGCTGTATGAAAAGACTTATCCACCCTGCCACCCTCCTGGTCGTTAGTTTATTTCTGGTACTGTTTAGTGTTGCCTTCAGCCGGTCCATAACAGCTCAACCTGCAACATTGACTGGAAACACTGGCGCCGCTTTGTTCTTTCAAACCACAGCCACACCCGAAGCACAGGCAGACCGCTCAGAGATCGGCTCGACTGATGGCATTACCATCATGAGCTTCGCGATCGTGGCGATCATCATCATCCCGATCTTTTTGCAAAAGAAACATTGGACGGAAAACTGATCAGGCTGCCTTCCAGCGCCTTGCCTTTTCAATGCGTTCACCCAACGGGGGATGTGAATAGAACATGAACACCACCCAATTTTCAGGATCGACTTCGCCCAGGTTTTGATTCGCCAACCGCGTAAAAGCGGATGCGAACGCTTCATGCTTACCCGTAGCCTGCAACGCGTAATCGTCAGCCATATTCTCCCGCCAGCGTGAGATGGCATTGTTCAAGGGCATGGTAAAGAAATCATAAATCCCGAAGATCAAACCCAATGCTGGCAGCGCGGCCACATCCGCCGGGGACGTAAAGCCAAAGGTGCCGATTGCCCAGTTCAATCCCAATGAAGCCAGATACAAGCCAAGTGTTGTGCTTAGAATCCCAAATGTGACCAGTACCGGAATATCGCGATGGACATGATGCCCAAGCTCATGCGCCAAAACAGTCTCGATCTCATCTGTTGAAAATTCGTTGATCAAGGTATCGCCAATCACAATACGGCGCGAATTTCCAATTCCTGTTAGTGCTGCATTCGCAGCTTTCGTGCGCTTGGACATATCATACTTAAACACACCGCGGACTTTTGTTTTGGCACGCTCAGCAAGTTTGAGTAAACGATCAGCCAACTCTTTATGCTCATCACCCAACGGGACATATTTATTGAACAACGGCATGATCAGGATCGGTGCAAGGTTGATCAACAAAACATTGAAGACCAAGAGTCCGCCTGCCGCCCAAAGCCACCAGAGATCACCAGTCGCTCGCAGCGCAAGATAAAGCAATTCGAGCAGGATCAAGCCAAAGGGCGCACCGACCGCGATTCCCTTAATCTGATCCGTGACCCAATCTTTAAGCGTCTGATTCGATTGACCAAAACGATGCGGCAGGACAAATCCGCTGTAATAACCAAGCGGTAGATTCAGCAGAAAGTAAATGCCGCCGAACACAGCGACAAACAATGGAACGAGCAGCCATTCATTGGTTGTTAGATTGGACAGCGCTGTGCGTAATGAAATCGCCCAGCCAAGAAGTATCCATGCTAGAAAATAAAGTGTACTGAAAACTGTATCCACCACCCACAAGCGGCGACGGATGCGGGCATAGGCTTTGGCTTGTTTTTGTTTTTCAGGGTCAAGTGTGATCATTTTGGATTTACGATCTCACCAGCCAGCAACGCGACGATCTCTTCAGACTTCATCACCCTGCCATAAGACTTGAGCGCGGCAAGAAATGATTTATGCACCAACTCAGCAGGGATGGTCGTGTCACCATATACCAGATCACGCGTCGCGCAGGCATCTTCAGCCACAATAACTTGAAATCCAAGATCGCCCGCGGCACGTGCCGTCGCATCTACGCACATGTGCGTCATCATCCCACAAATGACCACGCGCTCCACGCCCCACTCTTTCAACATTTCCAGCAGATTCGTTTCGCGGAATGAATTTGGGTAATGCTTGTACACGATCGGCTCATGCTCAAAGTGCGCGACCGAATCATGAATATCTGAACCGCTGTCGCCTTTGATGAAAAAAGCCGCATCGGGTTTCAGAGAAATATGCTGAATGTGGACGTGCTGTCCGTTGTGCTCGCGAAAACACTGCAACAACATATAGGCATTTTTCGCCGCATCCAGCGGATTCACCAGCGGATATTTGCCGCCTTCAAAATAATCTTTTTGTATATCAATAACGAGCAATGCTGTTTTCATATTTCATCCTTCGTAATTCAGAATTTATCCTTTATTTTACTTCCGCCCAAAATCAGCGGGGTTCTCACCCCAATGTTCAGTTTCCCATTTCAAGACCGCATCATCATTCAATTCATTTTCAGCGAGCCAATTCTCGGCACTGCGGATCATCGCAAAGATCAACGCATTCTTACCTGTGTGTTTTAAATTGGTTTTACATACGCCTGTATACGCCCACGAAATTCCATTTTCAGAATCGGAATAGATCGGCAACTGCTTATTATGTTTCACCAGCCACGTCAACGCATGCACGATCGCAAGGAACTCCCCCACATTATTCGTCCCATCAGGGTATGGACCAGCGCGAAAAATTTCCTTGCCAGTTTCCGTTTCCACACCGCGAAATTCCAACATCCCCGGTGAGCCGTTACAAGCCGCATCCACGCAAATGGATGGGATGAGGGGCGGCGTCTCGGACTCTTTCCACTTTCCAAGCGAAGCGGACTTGCCCTTATACGCCTCATACTTGGACGAGAAAGCTGCTTCAGCTTCCTTGAGCGTACCGAACGCCTTATATTCAGCCGCGACAAAACCCTTCACCTGTTGCTCGCATTCCGCCCAGGAGGTGAAGATACCAGTCTTACGACCTTTCCAAACAACGTAGTATTTTTGTTTTGGCATGATTAAACACAACGAGCGGAGCATTGCTCCGCCCCTACGTAATTATGATTCCGCCGAATCTTCCCAGCCCGATTCTTCGACTGCCATGAAAATATCGGTGGCAGAGATCATTCCGACCAACGTGCCTTGCGCATCGGCGATCGGCAGGTGATGGAATTTATTTTCCTGCATGATCTGCGAGCATTCTTTCAGAGTCCAATCGGGGTTGCCGAGGATAATGGAAGATGACATGATCTCACTGATCTTTGTCTCAGCCGGGTTGCGGTCTGCGGCAACGATCTTATCGCGGATATCGGTGGTCGTGACGATGCCATACGATTTATTCTCCCCGGTAATCCCCACCACCACGCTATGAATATTGCGACGGCGCATCAGGGTCATGGCATACGAAACGCTGTTATCAGGGTCGATCACAACGACAGGGGCACTCATCCAATCACGAACGGTGTGGGTCATATTCTCCTCCGGTGAGTTTGTAGAGCGAGATAGTATCTCGCTCTACATATTATTTTACAACCAATTCAACGGAATCCATCGCAAGTAAAGAGCCATCTGCCGCGCTGACATCCTGAATCTCAACCCGCACCACCGAACCAGACAACGTGGTGCCTAACTCGATGATCGTGTCGAAGGTACCGGGTCCGCCCAATTCGGGGGCAGTCACCGTGATGGAGCCTACGGAAAGCTCCACGCCAACAAGATCATAGATCCGATAGGTGAGGTTATTCTCGAACGGCGCAATAGCAACACTCCCCTTGAATTGGACCGAGCTATAAGACTCGGTATCATTCGCAGGGGTTGTGATGGTGATCGTGCGCGGTCTATCATCAGGCGTGAAGGTGGTGTAATCGGTCATATCCAGGTGATTATCTGTGAACAGCCGATAATGGCGTACCGTCCGCAACGTTGGGCAGCAGAAAGGGTCTTCTGCGGCATGGATCACGGCATCTAAAAAGATCTCCCCATTTTCAACCGAGAGTGCGTTCAACATTGGTCGGTCATCCACCATGGTGGATGTTTGAAAAACCAACTCGCCATTCACATCTGAAAAAACTGTCAGAAAAACAAACACGCCTGTGCCGCCATAATTTTCGGCAATCAGTGCGGCATATTCTTGCGTGCCGTCGTCATTCAGATCACCTGCAGCAACAAAATCCGTGACCTTCACAAAAACATAATCTGCGCCGCCAACATTGCCTTGTTTGAATTCTCCATCCGCCAATTGCACAATGCGCAATGCATCGGTGACGCCCAGCTGATACTGGGCATTGCGGACGCGTGTCACATAATCGGGGACCGTGGTTGGTGCCGGGGTCACTGAAGGCTCAGGAGTCAGAGTCACTTCGGCAACAGGAGCAGGCGTCGGGGAGGGCGAAGCGGAACTACATCCAAATAAAAAGAT
>CAZMQE010000058.1:0-2913 GCA_964568115.1 uncultured Anaerolinea sp. | reverse complement strand
GGAATAACGGGAAACCATGTCAAGCCTCCGTCGCTGGTTCGATACAAAGAGCGATGATTTGTGGTCGGGTCAATAGTAATAACCCAGCCCGTGGATACGTTCACGAAATCCATCATCGCAAAGGTATCGCCAAAGATGACATCGGGCGGGATGATGCTCCACGTGCGCGCCGCATCGTGCGTGACGTAAAACTGTTCGCCGTTATAAATGACCGCTTCTGTGGCTGACAGAAAATCGGCGGAACCACCGTTGGGAATCAGAGTGGGCGTGAATGACCAGGTATTCCCAGCGTCATTTGAAATGAACACCGCCAGCTGACTTTGATCCGAGGGCACGCGCACGGTGACAAAAGCATCCGTCGCCGAGACGATCTTGACGGGTTCAAAACCCACCTGCGTATTTTGTGCCACAGGCGGCAACGTCAACGTGGTGACCTGCGCCCAACTCGCGCCGCCATCATCGGTTCGATATAAATAGACGGTGCCATCGGAATACGTGACACCGCTCACCCACGCGGTCTGCATGTTCAATGGCGTGAGTCCGCTTTTGATGCCGCCCAAGGGCAGCGAATCTTTTGCGTTGGGTTGATTCGGATCATTGGTATAGGTTTGATTCCAGGTTGCGCCGCCATCGGTGGTTTGAAAAACTGCAACACCTTGTGAACCAGCGCCCGCGCCGAGATCAACCAGCGCCCAACCATTATTGTTATCAAGAAAAGTTATGCCCGCACCGCTGAAAGGCGTGGTGACAAAGGTCCAGGTGAGCCCCGCATCGGAGGTGCGATAGAGCGTGCCCGCATTGGGATAGTTCGCCATATCGGGTACCTGGATCCACACATGCGCGTTATCGAATATAGATATACTGACGCTATAACCAGCTTGCGTGAGAGCAGGCGGCGTGACGTTGTACCATGTCACACCGCCATCATTCGTGCGGACGATCTGAGTCTCGGTAATGCCCCAACCATCGAGTTCGTTGAGAAAGCGAATGCTCACCAGTGACGGCGCGTCCACCAGCGGGGCATCGATCACAGCGGGCGCGGGGGTATCGGGAAACGGAGAAGGCGGGGCTTCAGTGACAACTGCCGGGTTCGACGCTTGCGTGGCAGGTGGGACAGCGGGCTGATCTGTAGTCGGTGAAGCAACCGGCGTGGCGCAGGCAGTGATTACCAATAACAAGCCCAGCAGGGAGATCAGGGTCTTAAATTTTTTCACAATTACATCCTTTCGATATCTGATACGGTTAATTCTATCCCCAATTCATTGCTTTATGAGTAGCGTCGACAGAATGGTTTCAAATCGTTGCATCAATGCGGCACGATCAAATTCTGTAACATTCATCTCAGGCGGAAACATACCCACATCCACGTAATGTAACATGAATGAGACTTCATAGCAAACCTGGTTGTGGATTGTGCGATATATCTCGCGCTCATGGACATTCCCTGTCGCAGCCCCGCCGAACTTGCTCCGCACAAACTGAATCCCGTTGACCATTACCTCTCCAGCAGCTTGTTCGCTTTGCTCCGCCCATGCCGGAGGCTGGAAGCAATTTTCGGCGGCATCCGCATCGCTCGAAGTACTGAACAGAAAATAGGCTTCGAGCAAGTTCGTATTCGTCATGGAGTTTGTATCCATAAATTGAAGCGTCAGCTCAGGTGCGAATTTATACATGTACATTTCTGTAAAACGTACAGGCGCAAAGTCATCCGGATAAGAAAACGATAGACTCCCGTCTCTGCTGACATAATTAAATGTTTGACTGGCTGCGCCGGGTGGATTGATCGCCACACGCAAAGTGAAATCCACTATATCAATGTAAGGTGTGAGCGTAACAAAATAATTCTGAGCAGCGGGCAATGCACCGCGCCAGAAATAACATTCTCGGTTTTCCTGTTGGGGACACAAGGTCGTGCCATCTGCGCCGACAATTTTCAGAGGGACGAGTGTCCAGTTTCCATTTTCAGGCTGATGCACAGAAATGGACATGACTTGTCCCTTGAGAGCGTTGAGTGAATACGTTTTACTCGTCCCAGCGAGAATCGTATCCACCACATCAACATAGGTCCCATTAGGGTCGAATTGAATCGGAACTGTGCCAACATTTCTAGGAAGTGGTGATGGCGTGATCGTTGGCGTCAGCGTGAAGGTGGGATACGGCGGTGGCGTAGCAGTTAACGTGCCCAACTCGGATGTTTCAGGTGTAAACGTAAATGTTGGGAATGGAGGCGGGGTGGCAGTTCGCGAATCCGGGTCATCCAATGGTTGGGGTGTTAGAACATTCACTTGAAGTGTGCAGGCAGAGAGGCTGAATAGTAAGAGAATAAATAAAAACCTGTAGCGCATATGAGCTCCTTGGCTTATATGACGGTACAGGTTTTGTGGGTGTTCCCTACATGGATTGTTGGTTGAGTAGCCTGAGGCGATAGCCGAAGGCATAGCGAAACCAACGGGTTATCAAAGATAATTTTTATAACAGGAATACTTTACTTATTCGTGGTTTCGACTGCTTGCGCTCAACCACCGAAGTTGACCATTAACCTAACCACTCAATAATCGTTGCTTCGCCCTGACCAACACCCACACACAGCGTGGCGAGTCCATATTTGACGTTGCCGCGCACTTTCATTTCATGCACCAACGTAGTGACAAGGCGCGCGCCTGAACAACCGAGCGGATGCCCGATGGCGATCGCCCCGCCGTTAACGTTGACGATCTCAGGGTCAACACCTAGATCTTCAACAACAGCCAACGATTGAATCGCAAAGGCTTCGTTGAGTTCAACGAGTCCGATGTCTTGCATTTGCAATCCCGCTCGTTGAAGCGCTTTCTTCGTCGCGGGCACGGGACCAAGTCCCATCACACGCGGCGGGACTCCTGCCGAGGCTGATGCCACGATCCGAGCCAACGGCTT
>CAZMQE010000057.1:0-14401 GCA_964568115.1 uncultured Anaerolinea sp. | reverse complement strand
CGCAATGAATGAATCCCACCTGGCGTATTTGAATCTTGGGTCGAACATCCAGCCTGAGACAAATCTGCTCAAGGCTGTGGAGTTACTATCGGCTTTCGGAGAAGTGATCCAGCATTCGCAAGTCTGGGAGTCTGAACCTGTAGGCACGACAGGCGGCAATTACTTGAATGTGTGCACCGAGTTCAAAACCCAATTTGATGCATTGGAATTGAAAGAACAAGTTATCCATCCGATCGAAAAACAATTGGGGCGTGAACGCGGTCCTGATAAATTTGTCCCCCGTCCAATGGACATCGACATTATTCTCTTCGACGACAATCCGATACAAGCTAAAGTCTGGGATCTGGCATTTGTCGTCGTGCCGCTGGCGGACTTGTATCCCGAGTATCGCAAAACCAAAACAGGCGAATCTGTTCTGGAAATCGCAACGCGCCTCCGCCGTGAAGTGTGGCTGGAAACGCGTCGGGGAATTCTCGATTAATTGATCAGCAGCAGGCTGCGGGTCAGATCTGAAGCGGTTTCGATCCCCGTGAAATATTATCCAAAAATTCCTGGCGGGTCGCCAGGTTCGCGCGGAAGGCACCATGCATCGCCGAGGTGGTCATACGCGCATCATGCTTCTTCACACCCCGCATCATCGCACATAAATGCATCGCTTCCACCACCACCGCCACGCCCTGCGGCTTGAGCAGGTCACTGATAAAATCCGCGATCTGGCGCGTCATGCGCTCCTGCACCTGCAAGCGGCGCGCATACATATCCACAATGCGCGGGATCTTCGAAAGCCCCAACACTTTGCCGTTGGGAATGTAAGCCACATGCGCGCGACCAATAAAGGGCAGCATGTGATGCTCACACATGCTATAGAATTCAATGTCCCGCACAATGACCATCTCATCGTACTGGACTTCAAACAACGCACCATTGACCACTTTGACTGGGTCATCGCGATAACCGCTCAACAACTCCGCATACATACGGGCAACACGGTCAGGGGTATTTTTCAAGCCTTCGCGGCCCGGGTCTTCTCCGATCGCTCCCAATAATTCAAAAATTATTTTTTTAACGGCAGCAATATCTATATTCGCGGGAAAGTCATTATCAGCGTTATTCTCAAAATCCATTTTCACTCCTTGATAAAACCAGCCCGACTTTTCGCCGGGCTGGTTCTTCATTCACTTGGCAGGTTCATCCCACGACAGGTTCGATCAAGCCGTAGGTCCCATTCCGGCGGCGGTAGAGAACCTGGATCGAGTTCTTCTCGGCATTAAAGAAGACAAAGAAATTATCGTGACCCAGCAAACGCATTTGTTCAACAGCTTCATCTTCACTCATCGGTATCACAATGAACTGCTTGCGGCGGGCGATCAACGGCAACAACTCACCGGTCTCATCAACGGGCAGCTCGTCCGCATCCACTACTTCAGCAGCCGAACGACCGTCTCCGCGTCCACGTTCATGTTTGCCTTTATAACGATCGATCTGACGCTGCATTTTTTCAAGTGCGATATCGAACGCCCCATGTAAATCATCAGCCCGTTCCTCGGTCCGCAGAATGAACCCTTTACCGCGCACAGTGATCTGTGCCACCTGACGGTCGCTGGCGCTGCGCGCCGCCCTATTATGCGACAGCTCAATGTTTATCTCGTCAATTCCTGGAAGGTGTCGCTCGAGCTTGGCGGCTTTCTTCTCCACATACTCACGCGTATTATCGGTCAACCGCATATTACGAGCCAGTGTTTCAACTTTGTTCGCCATGGTACTACCTCCTGAAAAGTTATATCAACCAACCATTTGGTCGGTTGTCATACACGAGTCAGATCATGATGTGAAAGTGCACGCGCAATGGTGAGCGCAAAGACCTCGCGAGCGCCAGCAGACAACAATGCTTCAGTGGACGCTGAGATCGTGGAGCCGGTCGTTGCCACATCATCCATCAACAGGATGGACTTCCGCTTCACTGCCGACGAGTCAGCCTGATACGCCTGCGAGACATTTTCGCGCCGCTGAGAAATTGTCAGCCCCACCTGTGAACGCGTCTCACGGGCTTTCCATAAAGCCTGGGGGGCATATTCCAAACCCAATTCGTAAGCTAGTGGTTGAGCAACCAGCGCAACTTGATTATAACCCCGCTCCTTGAGGCGCTGGCGCCCCAACGGCATGGGGACGATCATATCTATATCCCAGCGTAAGGAGCGGACAAAATCCACCATTTGACGCGCAATCGAATCGCCCAAGCCGATATTGCGACGGTATTTGATCGTGTGAAGGGCGTTCTGGATGGGTGAATCAAAAACCGCCCACGATCGCATCAAGCGATACTTGGGCGGCTCTGCCTGGCATTTCTCACACAGACCAACTTTGCGAACGGGGATTCCGCACTTTTCACAGAATGGTTCAGCGATATGCGGGACGCGTCCTTGGCAGTTCGGACACCAACGAAAACCTGCCGTTCCGCAACCTCCACACACCGGCGGGAAGAGCAAGTCCAGCCCGCTCCAGGTCAATCGATATAAACGATACGACCAGGGTATGTTACTCACGAAAATATTTTTAGATTCCGCCGCTTCCCAAGATCTGAAATGCGGCTGGGACAAGGATGATAATCATGATGGACGGGAAGATCAACAACGCCATCGGAATGATCATTTTAATTGGAGCTTTATGTGCCTGCTCCTCTGCATATTGGCGGCGCTTCATACGCATTTGGTCCGCCTGAATACGCAGCACCTTCGCCATACTCACACCGAGCTGTTCGCTCTGAATGATCGCAGCGACAAAGCTGGTCATCTCCGCAATACCAAGGCGGTCAGCCATATCTTTTAAAGAATCGCGGCGAACCTTGCCAAGCTGGATCTCGCGAAGCGTCCTTGCAAAGGCAAGCGCCAGCTCGTTATCCCATTTCTCTGCCACTTTCGACATGGCAGCTTCAAAACCAAGCCCGGCTTCCACGCAGATCGTCAGCAGATCCAACGCGTCTGGCATCGCCTTACGTACTTCTTTCTGACGAGCCGTGATCTTGCTTGTCAACATCGAAGCCGGAATAAATGACCCTACAAAAGCTGATCCACCGATAATGAGGAGGTTTTTGCTGGAATCAGCCGGGGGTGAAATTAAGATATAAGCAATTGCCAAACCGCCAAAAACTATTGCCAAGACAAAGCGAATCGCAAAAAAAGTTGGGGCGTCGATGGGCCAGGGATTCCCAGCCAGTTCCATCATTCTAGAAACATTCTGAATTGCTTTTTGAGGGGTAAAGCGAACAGAAAATTCTGCAATCTTGCGAACGATTGGAACTAAAACACGCTCACTAAAAGGTTGAGAGAGCTCGATCTCTTCAAGAGAAGTCACGTCACCGCGCTGAATAAATTCAGCCAAACGTGCCTGCAAAGGATCCGAATCATCGCCCTGATCATTCCTGCGCAAACTCACAATTACAACTGCGATTGCGCCTACCAAAACAAGGCCAATCAGTATATAAATAGTAGTACTCATACTTACACCTCGATATCTGCAATCTTTTGCATCACAAAATAGCCTGCAACAATCATACCTATAATCGTACCAACCGCAATAATGCCGCACATTGGTTGCGGCGTAGCAGGGGTCGCATCAAAAAAAGTGCCGATATATTCCGGACTAATGAACCACAACGCGATCCCTAGAAAAACAGGGATCAAAGATAAAACAGCTCCAGAAGTTCGAACCTGGGCTGTCATGATACGAATCTCGCCTTTAATACGGACACGTTCACGGATAGTAAATGATATCGTATCCAAAATTTCAGCCAGATTACCACCCACCTCACGTTGAACATTCACTGCCGTTACCACAAAATCAAGGTCTTCGCTTGGAATTCGGCGCAGGAGGTTATCCAGAGCTTTCTCCATAGCTATACCAATTTGCATCTCTTGCACAACACGACGAAATTCATCCGAAATCGGGGCGGGCAATTCACGGCTCACGGCTTCTAAGGCTTGCATTACAGAGTAACCTGCGCGCAAGCCATTCACCATCAAGTTAAGCATATCAGCCAATTGGTCATTGAATTTATTCAGCCGAAGCGTTTGTTGACGTTTCACATAAAAACGGGGAATAAAAAAGCCAATAACACCGCCGATCCCCGAGGATATAAGCTTCACATTGCTCGAATCCGACTGCACTAATAAGTACGCAATGGCTGCAACTGCTACTACGGAAATAAGAATTAAGGCATAATACTCCACCACCTTAAATTTCAAATCCGCACGAGCTAATTCTCTGGATACACGATCGCCCATGGAAGAACTAGCGACTCTGCGGTTCATCCATTCCGTGACAATAGAGCGGCTTGCTTCTTCCCCAGCAGACCCATCCGGCTTCTGATCTTCATCAAGGAATCGACCTAGTCGATCTTCAACCAACGAGCGTTCACTGTTTATGGAAACAACTACGCCGATTATTAAGAGGACTATAACGATCACCCCGCCCACAATCAAAACCGTAAGATTCATAATACTTTGCTTCCTGTCATGTCAAATATTAATATCGGCGACGTTCGCCAATTCCGAAGATGGAAGGAGGCAGATTGATACCGGCAGTTTCAATTTTTTCCATGAATTTGGGGCGTAATCCGGTGGGGCGTAAGCGACCGACAATTTTGCCGTTCTCCATGCCAGTTTGCTCAAAAACAAATATATCAGTCATGGTGATCACATCACCTTCCATGCCGCTCACTTCAGTGATGGTAGTCACTTTACGAGTACCATCACGCATGCGCTCTTGTTGACATATCAAATCAACAGCACTTGACACTTGCTCACGAATCGCACGCACCGGCAGATCCATACCAGCCATTAAACACATGGTTTCGACACGCGAAAGGGCATCACGCGGCGTATTTGCGTGAGCAGTGGTCATTGAGCCATCATGACCTGTGTTCATGGCTTGCAACATATCTAATGTTTCGCCGCCACGACATTCACCTACAATAATACGTTCAGGGCGCATTCTGAGCGCATTGATGACCAGATCGCGAATGGTAACTTCGCCACGTCCTTCAATGTTAGGTGGGCGGGATTCCAATGTAACAACATGCTCCTGGCGCAATTGCAACTCAGCGGCATTTTCAATCGTTAAGATGCGTTCATCATTTGGTATGAAACTTGACATAACATTCAAGAGTGTTGTTTTTCCTGAACCAGTACCACCCGATATCAAAATATTCAACCGCGCTTCAACACATGCTTTAAGAAACTGAACAGCTTCACTGGTTATAGAGCCAAATTGAATCAATTGTTCAATTGTGATCGGATTCCTGGAAAATTTACGGATAGTTAATACAGGACCCACAAGTGAAATGGGCGGGATCACTGCGTTTACACGAGAACCGTCCTGTAAACGAGCATCCACGTATGGGCTGGACTCATCAATACGGCGACCCAACGGGGCAACAATGCGGTCAATGATCCTCATAACATGATCGTTGTTCTCAAATGTTACAGGAACGCGATGAAGACGCCCTTTTCTTTCGATATATACATTCTTTGGTCCATTCACCATGATTTCAGAGATCGTATCATCCTCAAGTAGAGGTTGAAGAGGACCAAGACCTAATATTTCGGCTGCAATTTGTTCAAATAAGCGAGCGCGCTCGGGCCTGGACAAAACAATGTTCTCTTCTGCAAGAATTTGCTCAAAGAGGTCTTGAATGGTACGACGCACATCATCTGTACGGGTAATATCCATGGAAGGATCCAACTCAGACAAGAGCTTATTCTGAACCCGGACTTTCAAATCAAAATAAGAACCGGCTTGTGGTGATGTAATGGGAGCATTAACGCGCCGCGCCTGGAGGGAGGATAATCGAGAGCCTTCCCCGCCGCCCTGGGCATCCGATGATTGTCCACCTGAAGAAGATCCACCTTGACCCTGTTCAATACGTTTTAAGAGAGACATTCTTCACCATCTCCTACTAACTAAAATATGAGCTCGAAGTAAAATTACCGACGTCCTACCCGGTCTGCTTCGCCGCCAGATTCCTGGGCAGCCACACGGCCACGTATGCTTTCTGCCAACATATAGACACCGCGCGAAACCGGCTGATTCTTACTATCAAGCACGAATGGTACGCCACGATTCACAGCTTTTATAGAGGTTGCTTCATCGAGGGGTATGGTCAAAGCAACTTCCTGCTTTAAATTCTCGGCAACACGTTCGGGGGTAATGTTGATCCGTTTATCATATCGATTCATAACAAACAATATGCGATTGCGTTCAACCCCTAGGGTTTGAAGCAAATCAAGAAAGAGGCGGCAGTTTTTAATGGATGGGATATCCTGAGTGGTTACCAATACGATCAAATCACTCACATCGATTGCAGCCAATGTTACATCAGTTAAAAGTGATGCGGTATCAACAACCACGTAAGCATACATTTGCGTGAGGAACTCAAGAACCTTTGAAAATTGGGTGCTCGAGATTTTTTCAGCTTGTTCCGGTCGGCTTGGAGCTGCCAAGATATGAAGCCCAGTAGCAGCATGCTTTACCATTACCTCTTCAACGATCTCAGGATCAAGCTCGTCAGCTCGGGGGGCAAGGTCAAGAACAGTGTTTTTACCCTGTTCGTTGATAAACACCGCTACATCTCCAAACTGAAAATTCCCATCCACCAACGCAACACGTGTGTCGCCGTTATTTAAAGTCAACGCAAGATTAACTGCCAGCGTAGTACACCCGGCTCCGCCTTTGGGGCTGTATACCGTAACGATCTTTCCTTTTGGTCCCCCAAATCCAGCCAAAGCGTTCAGGTTGCCGGAAGCAACCACTGCTTGCACTTGAACGCTCTTTGATTTTTCAGTTCGTGCCATTTCGCCCGCGCGGCGGATGGCAGAAATCAACTCATCACCCATAGGCGGCTTGGTCAGAAAATCACGCGCCCCCACCAGCATTGCCTTCCGCATGTAATTCTGGTCGCTTTGTACTGACAATATGATAACCTGAACAGCTGGTTGCCTGGCACGAATAGCCTCGGTTGCGGCAATACCATCCATATCAGGCATATTAATATCCATCAAGACCACATCTGGATTAAGTTCTTGCGAAACCTGAATAGCCTCTTTGCCTGTCCGCGCAATGCCAACAACATCTACATCAGATTCGAACTGCAAAAGCTTCTTAACATTTTCGCGCGTTTCAGACACATCGTCCACAATCAACACACGGATTTTTTCACCAGCAGGCATAAGGCACTTACCTCAAAATAGATTATTTTATTGCTGTGGTTGAGTATTAATAATATCGTTTGGCAACGAAGGCGGTGCAAGGAAGTCCAAACGTGTTTGGAATGCATACGGCAGTTTGGACGGGAGGGAAATGTTGTACTGCGTCAAGAGACTAGTTAATGTCGCCGATTGCGCCTCAATACGCGAATTGTCATTGGGGTTACGAAGAGTCATCGACATAACAGCACCGCTATAAACGAAATAGTTCAGCGCAATCGAGTCTTGCGGCGTTACCATCAGGGTAATAATATCTGGAGACGTTTCTTGTTGTTGACCAGCCACTGGAGTAGCAGCCGGATCGACAGCGACGGGAGCCTGTAACTGGAAATTTCCAAGATTCATAACGATCACATCCTGCAAAATCGTCTGGCATACCAAACGAGGTCGTTGGGTCTCGGAAGGAACTGTATAAATCGGCTTTTGAAACGTCGGATCAAGCTCCACTCGTCCTTGCCTAGATCCCTCGCCAGCTGTGGCGGGCTCAATCGAAATAACAGGCTGGCCTCCATCTGGGAAATAAATATCACGCATTGCAGATACATAATTCGGAAGAACCGTCTGATAAGCCGGGTCAACATCCACAAAGGTCATACAGGCATTGACATTGACATGTGCGCCATCATTTACGCCATACGCGGCTGTCGCCAAACGGTTTGTGGGTATCGCTACTGCAACCATTCCAGCGGGTACTTGGACAGCCCATGCTGGGCCGGGAAGTTCACCAGCGCCAGCTCCGATCATGGATGTAGTAATCAACGTGCCTTGATCGAGGGTAAACCGAGCCACTTGACCGATTAGATTGGCTTTCTCATCCTCTCTAAACATTACCTCGGCTTCATTTTCCTTTGGAAGCGTAAATGTGCCCAACATACTCTCAGTGATGGTTGTTCCAAGCGGTATATTTTGGGCTGCATAATACACTTTCACCCCAACTGCTTCTGTTGCAACAGCTTGTGGATTCTGGTTAAAAAACCCAAGTCCAACCGCCAAAACAGCAATGCCAACTACGACAATCAAAATCAGGAATATGAATATTCGTCCGCGACGCATGGGTAGTTCTCCTCTCAATATTTCGCCTTAAATAGGCAGAAGATGCAACTTCAAAGTAATTATAATAGTATACACCCAAAACAATAATAGCCAATTAGTAAGAAACACGAACAAAAACATACTATATACCCCAATTCTTTTATACGTTTCGGCGTTTCTTGATGATTTCTATAAAAAACCGTCCATTAAGATCGGGCAGGCACAGCAAATGAAATGCGCGCGCCTTTGCCAATAGCACTGTCCATTTCAAAGCTACCACCCAGCATTTCAGATCGCTCTCGAATCAACTTTAATCCAAGGCTGGCGCCCTGCTGAACAACATCGGGGTCAAAGCCGCGTCCGTTATCATCTACGCTTACACGGACTCGCTCTTCACCCATATCCAAAACGACTTTCACAACACTGCCCTGGCTATGTCGGGCGGCATTCCCCAACAATTCCTGAATAGCCCGGAATAACATAACTTCCAGATAGGGTTCAAGTCGTCGCTCATTCCCAGTGACCGTTACACTAATATCCAACCCCATTTGTTCTTTAAATGCATCTGAATAACGCCGAACAGTGGGCACCAATCCCAGGTCATCAAGCATCATTGGGCGAAGCTCGAAAATGAAGTTTCGAACCTTTTGAAAAGTGCTCATCGCGGACGATTTCAAACTATTCAACTCGGCGCGCGCCTGAACGGCGTCAACATCAAACAAGCGCATTGCGATTTCTGTCTGAAGAATAAAATTCGATAAGGCTTGCGCAGGACCATCATGCATTTGGCGCGAAAGACGTTGGCGCTCAGTCTCCTGAGCATTGACTAACATTTCGACACTTGCCAAGGGACTTTTTCCTCCGCCGGCTGCGGACGAGGCTGAGGCGCCAGTATTGCTCGTTGAAGCACGTGCCCGCTCAAGGGTCGATTTGAAGCGTTCAAGATGGGATTTTTCAGTCTGCAGTTTTTCGAGTTGTCCACGCATGACAAACAGGCGCTGTTGTGCATCCAATGCAGAATCGTAAGCAGATTTAATCTCTTGAGGCGGCATTTTATCCAACTGACTCTGGACTTGTTGGAGATGAGTGGTGATCGCAGCATTTCGTTGAGTCAGTTTGGATAATTCTCCCTGACTCTGCTCCATCATCAAAGTGACTTCCCGCAACGAACGCTGTGCTTCATCCATTTCTTTTTCAAAATCCAACTCGTCGCTGGAGGTCGAATTGTTTAACATAAATATTTACTCCTGAGACTTTATAGCGGTATCCTGCAATTTCACCCATCCACGTTTTAAGGCGTATACAACTGCTTGTGTACGATCTTCAACACTGAATTTTCTCAGTATCGAGGTAACATGGTTTTTTACCGTCTGATGGCTGATACCCAATAAACCGGCAATTTCTTTATTACTCATCCCACGAACCACACAAGACAATACTTCCATCTCGCGATCGGAAAGGGGGTGAAAAGGCGCGCCGGGCTCACTATACGATCTGCGCACGCCATCCATTTGTTCATCGATCCAGCGATCCAAGTCACGGCGATTGAAAATATTTCCAGCAACAGCATATTTACCTTCAGCCACCGCACGAATGGTTCGGGCAAGGACATCGGGCTCAATCTCTTTGGCGCAATAGCCAACCGCGCCTGCCAGCACGGCGTGGATCGCCTGCTCAATATCATCATAGCCGGTAAGCAAAACAACGCGCGTTGGCAGATGTTCAGAAGTGACCTGATGAGTCACCTGCTGCCCATTCATACCCGGCATGTTAATATCAATCACAGCGACCATTGGATTCAATGATCGGATGAGTGTAATGGCTTCATTTCCGTCTGCGGCTTGGGCAACAACCTGAAAATCGCTTTCGAGAGAAAGCGCTTCTACCACACCCTGACGAAAAAGCGGATGATCATCTGCAACGAGCAGTGTTATTTCTTTCATTTAAACTAATCCCTATATTGGTCTTGACGTGAGTATAGCACAGTAGCGATATGTGGGCAATTAACACAGCCTGAACCGGCATTTCAATTTCGTAATACAGTTTCACACCATATCAAGGCATGGATTTGTGATTAGCAAAATTGACTTCTACATGAGAGTGAACCATTCGATGTGCGTTATTTATGGTATGCGCTCTTTTGTTTGCTTCTTCCTTTCTCAAAATTTCGCGACCAGCAAGCTTCAAGGACGAGACCCAAACTGATCTGCCCAGATCCGCGGTGGACGAACTGCCCACCAGCGCATCCAATACAAATCGACCACTATCAGCACAGGCGGGAGGACCTTCAACAAATCTACATAGATAGGCTGCACCGCGATGCCCGACTGATAGTACAAACCAAAAGAAAACAAAAACACGAGCACCAACAACGAAATGCTTAAAATCAAACGGCTTTTCGTCCAACGCTCCCAGACAAGCGCAACAATAAAAACAAACGCCGGAATTAATACAACGTGATTAGCTGGGAAGATGGCAAAACCCAGCATCAGGTTTACTGCCAATGCCAGGAAAGCCACCCATACCACATGCCGAAAATGCGCATTGACGGCACGGATCGCTTCAATCAAAAGAACCACTGCAATGACCCCAGCGACCCAGCGATTATCAGGAAATTGCAGCGGAGAGAACATACGCGCTAAGGTTGCCCCAAACCCCAGATCGACTCCACGATTCCAATCGAAAAGCACGGCGCGGGCATAGGCTACAAACCAAGCGGAATTGGAAATGAACGAAACGATCATCAGAACGATGAGCGCCATACCAAAGCCTGCCAGCAGGCTCCAACGCCGATTTGCAATTACAAACACCAGAACAAAAAGAAAGAACAAAGCGCCAAGCTCCCATTGATACGCAACCAGGAACAGCAGCACACCTGCAAGTTCATCAGAGAACGAACGCAATGCAACAAGGCTGCACAAGTATAGCAATGTCAAAAATATGGCTGGTGACCCAGATAGAAGCGAGTCAATACTGAAATAATTCAACAACCCGAAAATGATGAGCGCGCCCACTACCCAAACTGGTGGTTTCCATTCGACCAGATTTAACGTGACCAATACGATCGCGATGAGCGCCAGTTGAGATAACAACATCCACAAGGCGCGCACGATCGTGAAATCAGAAAAGAACCATGCCAACGGCGTATACAAAAGAACAATATAAAAGGGATCGTTCAACGCATAGGGATATTCACTGAGGGAGGCTGCGCGTCCATATACCAGCAACTGAACACGCTCAGCAATTGTCGAGCCATAGGGCTCATGCTGTTCAAACAGAAACGCGCGCACACCGCTCCACCGTAAGAAAAGCCACTCGCCACCTTTCAGCGTTCGCGCCAGATATATATTCAGAGCAAGCAAAGCCCCCAATAGGATCAATGCGCCAAGCACAAATCCAATATCGGTTGCACTCAGAAACTTGCGGGATTTCCGAATATCCTGAAAAGCCATGGACTACTCGATCTCAAACCGAAAAATGGGACGAGTGGGTGCGTGACGCGCCACCTCTTTAAAATCTGCCTGCCGAAATGCAGACGCCGTGCCCGTGAAGGCGAATGGAGCCGGGACATCTTTTTGAGCATCCACTGGATAAGCTTCCACGATTCGTCCGCCCATTTGGCTGACGTGCTGAACTGCGGCTTTGATCAACTCGACAGCGATGCCCTTGCGTCGGAATTCTTTGGCGACAAAGAAACAGGTGATGGACCAAACTTCTTGATCATCCACAGGCTTGAGCACGCGTGAATGCGCCAGCTTTTCATAAGCACTACGCGGTTCGACGGCAACCCAACCAGCGACTTCACCATGCCAATACGCCAGCAAGCCTGTGACAACGCCCGCATCGATAATCGCTTTGTGCATTTGACGGGTTTCATATCCCTTGGCTTCTTCATAGGCTTTACCGCGCAGCTTCCAATTCATGCACCAGCAGCCACCACAGGCGCCGTTGGAACCGAAGAGCTCTTCGAGATCGGGCCATAGATTTCGCTTGATCGGTTTGAAGGAAAGGGAAAGTGATTCTGGCATAGTGTGGGCAAGTATACCTAACGCGGTCGAAATTTGCGCTATTTTCAGCAGAGGAGATTGCTCGCCAGCACTTGGGTGCTGGCGCAAGTGTCGGCGGAAAACCACCGCCTCGCAATGACATCAAAGTATTCTATATAAAACAAATACCGTTCACCTTGGGACACAAAATGAACGGCTTAATTCTGGAATCGACCAGCTTACTGGTCAGGCAGGAGTTCGCTCCTGCATTCCAAAATCTTGCAATTACGGCATCAGCATCGGGACAGTTGCCGGGAAGATCTTATACTCAAGATCACCGACCCAGTGATCGAATAGCTCGCCATCGGTATGGGCGGGTGACGGTCTATCAAGATGAATGCTCAAATGCGTGCAATTCAGTTCGTGAATGCCTTCCATTTCAACCATGTTCCCGGCGCCGGGCTTCATGGCATTGGGCAACACTTGAAACATGCCCAGGCGTGTACTGCGATAGCCGTGAACAAATGTGAGCTTGCCATCAAATGGATCGGCATGCGGGGTCATAAAGAACACGCCGCCAGTGCGTTGACCGTTGCCAACTGAGACCAACGAGATCGGGCCTTCGTATGAGCCACCATCCCATTGCATGTTGACATTCCAACTGGGGCGTTCCATGATCGCCTGCACTGCTGCCACCAAATAACGCGGAATGCCGGAAATCCATTTTATTTTTTCCTGCTTGATGGTGACATACGGTTCCAGCCCAGCCGCGGAGTTGTTGAGAAAATAGCGCTCATTACATTTGCAGAGATCGATCTGGCGCGTCTTTCCATTTTTGATCATTTGGGCAACCGCAGTGAAGTCACGGGGAATGCCGATGTTATCAGCGAGGTCGTTGGCAGTGCCCAGTGGCAGAATGCCCATGGTGATCGGGAAGGGACTCTTTTCATCCCAACCACGCGCCGCACCATTGACCACCTCCCCTATTGAACCATCGCCGCCCGCTACGATCACCGTAGTAAAACCATCTTTGACAGCAGCTGCCGCCAGCTCTACGAGATGATCGGTGTGTTGGGAAATCGATAGATCAAATTCCACATTAGCAGCACGCAAAGCAGCTTCGGCAGTGGGCCAGCGCTTTTGGGAATTCCAGCGATTTGAATAGGGGTTGAGCAGAATTTTCGTTTTCATCTTTTTACCATTTTACTGTGCGACCCTGAAACACGGAGTTGAAAACTGGAATTGCAATGAAAATGATGGACTTCAAAATTATTTGCCTTCCACCAAATGATCGTGTTCTATTTTACCTGATGTCCAGCCCTTGAATTGCGAGACAAGCACGGCCACAAAGATCATCACACAGCCGATGATCTGAACCGGGAAGAGAGTCTGCTTGAGGATGAGCCAGGCAGCTAGAACCGCAAAAACAGCTTCCAGTCCAAGAATGAGCGCGGCGTCGGTAGGTGGCGTGTGTTTTTGTCCCCAGACTTGGAGGGTGTATCCGATCCCAATGGATAAAGTCGCACGATAGAGAATGGCACCCAGCAACGGCAACGCGGAGAGGGTCGAAACATCTTCCACAAACAAGCCGATGATGAAGTTGATGAAACCGCTCATAATGAAATGCCCCGATGCAAATGAGATGGACTCGAACCTGGAGGCGTACTTGCCCAACACGACAAAGTGCAACGCCCAAAACAGGGACCCGCTCAACTCGAGCGCATCACCCGCCTGGACTTGAAATTGCCCGCCAGTCGATAGCATGAACGCCCCGATGCCTGCCAGGCTGACGGCGATGAGGTCGACCCAATGCGGGCGTTCGCGAAAGCCGATCCACAGTAGAAAGGGTGTGAAGACCGCATAGAGACTGGTGAGAAAGCTGGCGTTGGCAACTTTGGTGAAAAGCAAACCCACTTGTTGCAGAGCGGTCGCAATGCAGAGCACAACGCCTGCAATGAGCATCCACTTCCATTGTTCTTTTGAAATTTTTGTATTTCGCGGAATAAATGGAATCAAGATCAACCCCGCGAGCATGAAACTCACGCCGTTGTATAAGTAGGCAATGCCATATTGACCCGCAATCCCTTGTGCGACAAAGGCTGTGCCCCAGATGATGGCAACCAT
>CAZMQE010000056.1:11296-14486 GCA_964568115.1 uncultured Anaerolinea sp. | reverse complement strand
CCGATCGCGATGGCGTGGATGTGATAGGCGGAGTCTGGATATAACTCTCCATAATCACGGAACCAGGCAGCAAAGCCTGCCGTCCGCAGGGCATGGAGCATCACGGGTATATCGTCCCATAACACGGTATAGGTACCACGCCGCATCACGGAGAGGTCTACTGCGCCGCCGCCCAGGTGCGTACCAAAAGAAGCTGCACCGTTATCGTGATAACTTCCTTGTGTGATGGCATATCCCGTAAGTTCGATCTCGCCGCCGTATAGCTCTTGCGCATGCGCCAGCATCGTCAAGGTGCGCTGGTTGATCGTCCAGCCGTTGATCTCGACGCGTGTGTAGTCGTCGGGCGGTTTCTGACAGCCTAATGGCTCGGGCGTGGATGTTGATGTCGGGGTTGTAGTGGCAGTGAGCGTTGGCGGGGGATGCGTTTGCGTGGCGGTCAATGATGGTGTAACGGGTGTAAACGTCTCCGAGATTGCAGTCAACCCAGAAGGGGCGAGGCAGCCAACGAGAAAAAGGAATAGCAACAACCATAGAAAGAAGAGTTTGGATGATGGATGTCGATTGTGTCCATTGAGATGCATCATCATGATCATGGGGAGTCTGGTGGAGAGAAAATTTATAGGATGCCTGCTTGTAAAAAGATTATACGCCCCCAGTTGTCGTATGTTGTGAGGAGCAGATAGGGGAGTACAATAATCTCAAAATTCAATTTCAGAAGCGGAGGGCATCATGTCTGATTTTGCAATGCAGGCTTTGGCACGTTTGCGGGATGGGAGTAATTTTCAATGGTACGTGATTCCGTTGCTGGCTTTTGTTTTCTACGTCTACACCGTGGAAGCCGAGAAGCGCAATTGGAATCTGATCCTTGCCGGTCTCGCCTTTTGGGGCGCGGACTGGTTGAATGAAATCATCAATAGTCTCGTGTTGCGGTTTACGCACTATGCTCCCATTTGGGCGGAACCGGGTCCGACTGCATTTCTGATTCTGGTTGGCTTGAACATTGAGACGATGTTCATGTTCGCGGTGGCGGGCATTATTTGGACGAAGATGCTGCATCCCGATAAGAATTTCAAATATCTCGGCATTCCGAATCGCTGGGCGGTGGCGATCGGTGGGTCCATGTTTTCGGTAATCATAGAGTATTTTCTCAATTCAGCGAATGCATTGACTTGGGACTATGCCTGGTGGAATCGTGCCATGCCGCTATTCATCTTCCTGTTTGGATACTTGTGGTTCTTTGTGTTTGCCTTTTGGGTCTATGACATGAAGGAGTTCAAACAAAAACTACAAGTCGTCGGCGCGCTCTGGGCGGTGGATGTTATCGCTTTGATCGTGTTTGCTGGCTTCTTGAAGTGGATCTAGGTATTAAGACTTGACAGGTCTTTGCATATCTCTGACGATTTTGTGTTTCCATCCGTGTAAGCGACTTGGTTGATTACGGCGCGGATGAGACCTATCAGGTCTGCTTTTATTTCTGTCTACTTGCCTGTTCAACTAAATAAATAATTGAAACATAGTCCTTCCCTGTGGCTTCAGACATTCCCATTTCACAGGTGATATTGGATGAATAATAACCGTCGTAGTTTTTTGCAAGAACTTCGGCGGTTTCTTTTTCCGTGGCAGACTTGGTCAATTCGGGGAAGAGCAGTCCGCGGTCACCGGCAAAGGCACAGCAACCGAGGTTAAGTGGAACGGTCGCAGACTTGGCGCATTGTTTGGCGATGCTAAGCATTTTGCCATCCAAACCTAGTTTGCGGAGGGAACAGTTGGGGTGCAAGATAACTTCTTCGTCAACGGGATGGAGTTCTAGCTTGGGAAGCAAGTGATCATGCAGAAATTCAACACCATCAAAGATGGTTAGTTGTTTCCATATTTCTTTATCTTCGGCGTTGAGATCGTCGCTGCAGGTGCGGAGGGTGTGCGTGCAGGAGGTGGTGTCGATGACAATGGGGTGTTTGCCGTGTTCAGACCAAGTCCACATTTGGGCGAGAGTTTTATGCAGCGTGGCTTGGTAGGCTTGTTTGTAGCCTTTTGATGCGAACGGCATTCCGCAACAGTGGCCGGTTAGGTTTTCTGGAATATGCAGGTTGATATTTGCACGGTGTGCTAGTGTAATAAAGGTTTCAGCCAACGAAAGACGACTTTCGCTTGGTGTGCCAAGTTGCCGCGAGATGCAGGATGGGAAATATACAAAATCTTTTTCGCCGTGAAGTTCGCGAAGAGCATTAAGATTTTTTGAGGCATGTGGAATCGAATTGTTCCATTTGGGCAAAGTTGTATTTGATATTTTCTCTGCGGCTTGAATAATGGATTTGACACCATTTGTGCCGATCACTTTTTCAGCGACGTGTCCAAGAGTCACGCCAACCCCGATTGCTTTTTCGGCGATTGAGAAATTATCCGCAAGCCAGAGCGCAGACTTTTCATTTTTTACCGACTCGACACGCAAGCCTTTGATGTAATCACCCGTGTTGATGCCAACGGGACACGCCGTTCCGCAAAGGCCATCGAGGGCGCAGGTGTCCACACCGGCATACGAATAATCGCTCAACATATCTGCCAGCGCGATCTTTTCGAAGCCATCGGTCAACGTGGCTGCACGCGCCGTCGCTTCGCGCATCACAACGATCCTTTGCCGTGGTGTGAGAGTCAGTTTGCGGCTCGGGCACTTTGATTCGCAAAATCCACATTCAATGCATTTATCAATTTGCGGTGAGACTAGCGTGAGGCTTTTGAGGTGTGCCACATGCGCTTGCGGATTATCGTTGATGATCACGTTGGGGTTCAGCATGTTATCGGGGTCGAGCAGTGCTTTGAGATCGCGCATGATCGCATACGCCTCCGCGCCCCATTCAGTTGCAACGAACGGCGCCATGTTGCGTCCGGTCCCATGTTCGGCTTTGAGCGAGCCATCATATTTCCCGCTGACGATGTTCACCATCGCGCGCAAGAATTTATCGAAGTGCTTGATTTGCTCCTCGTTATCAAACGCCTGATTGACGAGAAAATGCAGATTGCCATCCTTCGCGTGCCCAAAGATCACGCCATCGGGATACCCATGATCATCGAAGAGCTGACGCAGATCAGTGACCGCATCCGCGAGATGCTCAACCGGAAACGCCACATCCTCATTGACCGACGTTGTGCCGCGCGGGCGCATCCCGCCAACCGAAGCGATGATGCCCTTGCG
>CAZMQE010000056.1:0-11196 GCA_964568115.1 uncultured Anaerolinea sp. | reverse complement strand
CCTGATTGCTTAATGGGGAAGATCGCAGCAGCTGCATCACGGATATTTTTGAAATACATCTGCCCCGTGTATTTGTATGTGTAATCAGGTAATGTATGAAGCACCGCTTCGGCGATAAATCCAAGTGTGCCTTCGGAGCCGATGAGTACATGGGTGAGAATATCGAGCGGAGAATCAAAATCGAGAAAGGCATTGAGCAGATAGCCGTTGTTGTTCTTCATCTGATAACGGCGACTGATTTTCTTTGCTAACGTTTCGCCTTTGTATTCGGTTGTTGAATTGATGATCCTTTGCTTGAGTTCAAGTAATCCGTTAGCAATATGCGGTTGTTCATTCTCGAAAATCTTACCTGCGTTTGGATCAGCTGTATCGAGAACAAATCCATTTGGCAAAACAAATGTCATCGAATGGATCGTGCGATACGCATTCTCGGTCACGCCGCAGCACATACCGCTGGAGTTATTGGCAAGGATGCCGCCCATCATGCAGGCATCGATCGAGGCGGGGTCAGGTCCGATGCGGCGTCGGTGAGGTTTAAGCGCGTTGTTGAGGAACCCACCCACAAGTCCAGGCTGGAAGCGGATGTGTTTGGCGTCGTCTTCGATGCTGTATTTGTCCCAATGCTTGGAGATGTCCACAAGAATCCCATCTGTCACCGCCTGACCAGAGAGACTCGTCCCTGCCGCGCGGAAGGTCATGGGGATCTTGTTCTGTTGGGTAAATTTGAAAAGGGACTGAATTTCACTGATCGAATTCGGCTGCACCACCGCCTGTGGCACGAGTCGAAAATACGAGGCATCATTGGCGTAAGCGATGCGGTCGATCAAGCGGGTATGGACGCGAGCACTCGGGATGACTTGGGGAAGTTGCACTGCTAGTTCCATATGGTCATTGTACTTTTTTTTGGAAAAGTATCCAGTACAATTTAGCTTATGTCTAAACTCTATTCCATTCCTCTCGCCGAGATCCGCCGCGAGCATGTGGTGGTGAACTCGCGTTTCATTGCCACGCTCGCGCCGGTCTTTAGCACCGAAGAAGCTCGAGCATTCATCGCACGTATTAAAAAAGAATTTGCGGATGCGAGTCATAACGTCCCGGCGTATATTATTGGCGGCGGGAACACGGTCATCGAGTTTTGTTCGGATGACGGCGAACCGAGCGGGACTTCGGGTAAGCCTGCTCTGGCGGTCCTACGCGGCAGTGGACTTGGCGATGTGGCGGTTGTCGTTACCCGTTATTTCGGCGGTACGTTGTTGGGCACGGGCGGATTGGTGAAAGCGTATACCGAATCAACGCAATTGGTGGTCAGCGCCGTTGAGCGTGGACGGCGCGTTCCAGTACATGTTTCGATGCTGGCGATTCCGTATAACCTGCTGGAGCGAGTCCGCTTGATGGTGGGGCGCAATAATGGAGGAGTGTTAGAAGAAGATTTCGCCGGGGATATCACGATGACTTTGCAATTCCCGGTTGAGTCATTTGAAAGTTTTCAAAAAGAATTGCAAGAACTATCCGCTGGGACTTTGAAAGCAGAAGTGATCGAGACGAAGGAAACGATTATTGGATTGTAGCGGCTTCCTGTTCGACCCCGGTTTGTACAGCTGTCTGAGCGGAATAGACATCCAAATATATATCCAATGTGTAAATGAGAATATAAAAAGAAACGAATTGTTCGGTCAGCTCATCTCCAAACCAAAACCTTTGGAGACTCAAAAAAAGGAAAATACACCCAGTCCACGCATATGCGCTCGTTGGTAGCACGGGCAGGAACTTATCTCTCCAGGAGAAACGCAAGAGAAAGGAGCGGATATCGCGGATGAATAAAAGAAAGCAGCCGATCATAAAATTCCCAATGACATATATGGGCGTCATGAACGGATTGAGTACATTGTGGAGGTTGGTTTCATTTTGATAATTGTATGCTGATAAGGATGCAGGTGTACTCCAGCCCACAATTCTTTGACCCCAGCTAATTTCTTCCATGGCGATCACGAAAAACATCAAAGCTACAAATAACAGCCACCAGCGATAATAAATTCCCGGGCGGAAAAACTTGACAACAAGCAATGTGGATGCCATGAAAAAGAACAGAGCCGTCATGTTTTCCAGAAGATGATCTTCTGAATATAGTTCAGGGTAAAGATTCAGATATTTGAAGATGAACCACGCGGCTGTGAGGATGAAAAATGATCCCCAGATTGCCTTTAGTTCGAGGGTCATTTTTCGAAAGTGTAGTAAGTCGAATTCGTATAATTTGAGTTTAGGTAATGTAACGTACAGAATAGCCCAGAGCAATGCCAGGAACAATAGGGGTTTATCTACATTACGTAAAACACATTCCTTGCATGAAATGACACCGTCATCTGAAAAGAGATTTGCGATCAGCGTCATGTATGTGTCATTGGCGACGACACCAAGAATGTGATTTATTGCGACAACTAGCGCAAGTATTGCCATGCCAGCGATAAATAAACGCTTGTTAACTGCCATTTTATTTTTCCTTCGCCATCCCATCCATTACTTCGGGGTCCGATCAATCGGTGCATGGCGATATTGGTTCATTGTGGATTTGTTTAGATAAATACGCATCCATAATATCAAAAAATGCTTTGCCGACAGCAGGAGAGATGTAATTGTTTGCCGAGAAGAAAGTAATTCGTTGGTTACAGCGTATTGCCACCCATGGCGTTCAATATTTCCGATTTCCAAACGACTCATTTAAATTGGTATGCAAGACTTCTGACTCATACGCTTTGTCAGTGACAGGACTTAATCTTTTTGCCATGCTCTTGGTAATGAGTGGAATCGCTTTGCGTCCATAGAAATGCTTGTGATACAAGACGTTTGCTCCGGCTTCATCCCACGCCCAGTTCAAATGCGTGTAACGCGAAGCGTCAATTGGGCGCGTGTAGCCAGTAAGGCACTTGATCTGGTGAATACTGACATAATGCTCGAAGTAGGTCATCACCAATTCGCGGAAGTTTTTGTAAACTGGCTCTCGGAATCCCAGGTTGATATAGTTGGTCTTTGCGAGCGCACCCCAACGTCCTTCGATCTGATAAAGCGCCAGCACATGATCGTCGTCCACACCAGGATCAGGCACAATGTCAATGAGCAGCGGTTTGAATCCAATGCGCCAGAGGCATAGCGCGGCTAAGAATCCGCCATCGAGGCAGTGGGATTGATTATCCAGCATGACGTTGAGCGGCGAACGATCGCGCTCCTCGCCGTTGTAGGTCAGGGAGTCTAAATATCCCTGGATGGCGAAAGGCGTGTTAAGGCTGTTGAATTTTTTCTGCAGGTTTTTTGGAAGCTGGGATTGGAATTGTTGTATGAAGTTCATGGGTTTATAGTGATTTCAAACGGATTGCAAGTTCGCGCAGTTGTGCCGGGCTGACAGGTTTAAGCAGCACAATATCGGCTTCGTCTTGCAGAGTCTCCGCCTGACGTTCGTCTGCTGTTGTTAGGATGATGCGTGTGTTGACAAGTCGTTTATCGGCACGGATGCTGTGCAGGATTTCTCTGCCGGAAATTCCGGGGAGATTCAGGTCCAATACCACAACCTTGGGTGTGGTATGCCTTAAGCGCTCCAAGCCCGCGCTGCCATCGGTCAAGGATTCGATTTCAAAATCAGCCCCTAACGTAATGGACACGATCGTATTGAGTTGCGGATCGTCTTCGATGATGAGGGCAAGTGGTTTGGTCATGATGTTTCCCTCGTTGCTTTGTTGATGGGCAATAGTACGGTGAAGATGCTGCCTTTCCCAATTTCACTTTCAAGGGTGATCCTGCCACCCATGAGCTCTACCAATTGCTTTGTGATGGAAAGTCCCAGACCGATGCCGCGGTTATCGTGTGTGACTGCGCTATCCACCTGCCGGAATGGTTCAAAGATATAAGACTGCGCATCCTTGGGAATGCCCACGCCTGTATCTTTAACTTGGATTGCCCAATGTTCAACAGTAGGATGCAGGAAGCTGACGCTTACGCTTCCCTCGCGTGTGAACTTGATCGCATTGCCAACGAGGTTGATAATAATCTGACGCAGACGGCGTTCGTCGCCGCGCAGTTCGCTGGGGAAATCTGACGCAATGGAAGTGATTAACTGCAAACCTTTGTTCTTCGCCAATACCTCTGTGCCTGCTGTGGATTGCCGCAGGAGAGCGGCTGGTGAAAACACAGCTTCCTGCAACACAGTCGTGTTTGCGCGGACCTGTGCTTCATCCAATAATTCATTGACCATGTTGGTCAGGTAATTTGCGCTTTCAACGATCTCATGTGCCGCTTTCTTTTGTCCGGCATTTAATTCACCAAAGGTATTGTCATGTAACAGCTCAGCGTAGCCAAGAATTCCGCCCAAGGGCGTACGCAGTTCATGACTTACTTTCGAAAGCAGTTGACTCTTTGCGCGGCTGGCTTCCATGGCTTGATCGCGGGCGATGCGTAGAGCTTCGTACGCTTGCTTGATGGCTGTAATATCGCGAGATAGCGCCTGAAACCCGACAACTTGATCGCCTTCGAAGATCAATTGGACATTTTGCCCGAACCACACCTCGCGCCCATCTGCCGCAAGCCCGGGAAATTCATTGTAAGTGTTTGAGGTTTTGCTAATGAATTGATGCAGATAGGTGCGTTTTAGTTTGTGACGCGCCTCCGGTGTAGTCAGGTCCAGAAAATATTTGCCAAGCGCATCTGACTCTTTTTCAAACCCCATGGTGTGCAAAGCCGATGGGTTGGCGTAGGTTAGGCGACCTTCCGCGTCAAAGCGATAAATCATGTCGCTGGCGTTTTCCACGATCTGGCGGAAACGTGCTTCGCTGTCTTGCAAAAGATTCTCCGTGAGTTTGCGCTGGGTAACATCGCGCATGGTGATCAATTGCCCGATCATCAACTTGTTTTCATCCCGTAATGTGGAAAGGTTTAATTCGTACCAGCGCTGCGCTCCGCCAGCTTCGATGGCGATTTCATCCTCAGCTTCAAACACATTACGATAGCGTTCGATAAGCTGGGGCCATTTAGCGAGAACCTCCACCATTGATTTTCCAATGGGTTGTTGTTCACCGGAAAGCCCAATGATCTTTTGTGCTGCCGGGTTGATATCCACGATGCGCCGGTTGGCATCAAGAACGATCATGCCGTCTTTCATTCCGTCAATGACGAGGTCGCGTGCCAGCGGAGCGATGTCCAGTAGGCGGTGGCGGAAGAGCGCATAGGCCATGCCCATACCAGTAATCATGAATGCAAAAGGTGTCAGGTCAATCAGGATGGGCAGGATCTTGAAGACCGTAATAATATTTGCGATCAACGGGGCGAGGGTGGCAAGCAGAATCCATAACATCTGTCCGCGGTATTGAGCGGGCCAGCGCAACAAGGCGCGCACGACCAACACCAGCCCGATCATGATCAATGTATAGGTATAGGCAGCGTGCACCCAGAACCAGGGTCCATAGACGGTGTTTAGCAGGAAAAAACCACCATCGTGTGCCAGGCTTTTGTCCAACCAGAAAAGCTTGTGAAGATCATTTGTGAGGATAAGGCTCATCGAAGCCAGCGGCAGGATCGTTAGCAGAAAGATGCGTTTGGGTGTCGTCCAGGTTTTGTGTCCCGTATATTCAAGCGCAAACAGCAGCCACACGACCGGCGTCGCGGTCACGCCTGCGAATTTCATTTTTGTCCAAAAATATTTTGAAGCGAGGTCGGTTGCCGCAAGTTCAAGAATATAGCTCAGACCCCATTCGAAAAGAACCAGCATCATCACTGAAAACGGCGTGACGCCGGTTGCACGGCGGTGGCGCCAGGTGTACCACGCCAGGAAGCCTGAGATCAACGTGGCGATCACGAGTGGCAGCATGTTGGATGTGAAATGATAAGACATATCTAACCCTTGAATGACAAAATGATTTTTTGATTATATCGTAGGGCAGCGGGTATTTCATTGAAAATCGAACGTCACAAAGTTGCAAGCCCAAAACAGGCATGCTCCGCTTTTAATGATGCGTTGTTTTTGATTTAGAATAAATGTTCTGTTATAATTTCTACAGGGTTGAACGCTTCAATCCAATTTATTTATGGAGGCTCAAATGGATTTTAGTTCTATAAACTGGTTGGCAGTTGTTGCTTGCGTTTTGGCTAGTATGATGATTGGCGGCGTTTGGTTTGGACCAAAGACGTTTTTTCCTATTTGGTGGAAAGCCATTGGTAAATCGGAAAACGACGGTCCAAGTAGCACAAATATGGGCATGGTATGGGGATTAATTGTGCTCTCTTCATTTGTTCAGGCTGTCTTTATGTCTCTCATGGTAAACGCCATGGGAAGTATGACGCCCGGAGGCGCAACACTGGGTTCTGGCGCAATGACTGGGTTCTTGCTCTGGCTGGGCTTTGTTGCCCCCTCGAGTTTGACGAATAAATTGTTTGCAGATCGATTAAAAGCCTGGGTGCTTGAAGCGGGCAATCACCTTATCACCTTTGTTGTGATGGGTGCCATACTAGGTGTGTGGCGTTAATGTACGAAACAAAACAGCGGACGACTCGAGTCGTCCGCTGTTTTGTTTTAATCTTTAAGTTTCAAATCCTTGACGGGCGGGCGTGTGTGGTTAAAATAGAACATGCGTTCTAAAAAGGAGAACTTATGACCACCACTCGTCAATTCTCATTAGCATTGGATGCTCTGGTTGAGCTAAAGCAGGACAAGGCTGCGCCTCCGCTTCGCAATAAGCCGGTGCCTGCTGCGCCAACTTTGAGCAGTGTCTTAGCTGAGATCGGTTCGCTGCCGCGCGAAGCTTTGTTTCTCGGCGTCGCTTCTGATGGCTTGCCTGTACTATTGAATTTGCACGATCCCATCCCTGGACCTTTACTCGTTGCCGGTGACGCAGGCACTGGCAAAACAGCTTTTCTGCAAACGCTTGCGCAAGGCGTTCAACAAACTCATCGCGCTGAGAATGTGCAATTTGGTGTGATCACCAGTCATCCGGACGAGTGGGAACAGATTGAAACGGCTCCTCAGTGTGTTGGAATATTTCCTGCTACGCATAATAGTACGCCAGATTTCATAAAATCACTTGCCAGTTGGGCACATGCGAACAATAAAGCCGGTCAATCAATTCTGTTGTTGATCGATGATCTGGAAACTGTTGCCAAGCTTGAACCGGAAACGCTTCAAAACCTGCGCTGGCTACTGTTGCGCGGACCTGCCCGCAGAGTATGGCCCATCATCACCCTGAATGCAGAAAGATATGGACAAGTGCTTTCCTGGATCCCGATGTTTCGCACGAGGATTTTTGGAAGAATCATAAAGGAGCATGTTGCGGGCGCTTTGGGCAGCGACCCGGCGTCAGCGTTGGATCGGCTTGAGGCGGGTATACAATTTTCCCTGCGTGAGAACGGCAAGTGGCTTAAGTTTTGGCTTCCGAGGCGCTAGTCGCATTATCCTTCTTGTGCTAGAATCGCGATTGTAGTTGCATGAAGTTTGGCGGTCCGACAATCAGAGGGATAGTTTCACTTCCTGGCGCCTGGGTGCCGAGCCCCGTAAGTCATGCACAGTTGATCCGTTTCGCCGTGATCGTTGTTTTATGCACGGCACCACTCAGGAGAATTGAAATTCATGGAAGCGAAACTGTATGTAGGAAACCTGCCGTATAATACTGCCGATGCCGATCTGCAAAGCATGTTTTCAGCCGCTGGCACGGTGAAGTCTGCGCAGGTGATTAAAGACCGCGAAAGTGGACGCTCAAAGGGCTTCGGCTTTGTTGAGATGTCCTCGGCTGAAGAAGCCAATGCCGCGATCAGTATGTTCCACGGCAAAGACTTCAACGGTCGTCCGCTCACGGTGAACCTCGCCCGCCCGCGTGAAGAACGCTCAGGTGGCGGCGGTGGTTTCCGCGGCGGCAACCGCCGGCCCGGTGGTGGTGGCGGCGATCGCGAACGCAGACGCGATTATTAATCCGTTATAAACAGTTCGAGTTTTGAGCCAAATGGGCGGCGCCAACCATTTGGCTCAATTTATTTATTCGCCTCGCTGGGGCAATTTGAGTAAAATTGTGCGCTACCTGTTTTGAAAGAGAGAAATCATAGATGTCAGTCGATTATGTTATCCGGGAATATCGCGATAACGATTTTGATGCCGTAACGATCTTATGGCGGATCTCAAGGGAAAAGTCTTTACCTGAATTTCAAAAGGCAAAGGGCCACTTCTTTTACGAAGACCGTGATTATTTTCAAAGTCATGTTTTGCAAGAGAATGATGTTTGGGTGGCTGAAGTTGGTAATCGCCCGGTTGCTTTTATGGCAATGAATCAGGAATTTGTGGACCAGTTGTATATCCATCCGGATTATTGGAGACAGGGTATTGGGAATGCCTTGTTGAACCTTGCACGCGAACGGTCACCTGAACATGTATGGTTATATACCCTGCAAATCAACGTAAATGCCCGCGCATTTTATGAGAAGAATGGATTTGTGGCTGAGAAGTTTGGTGTCAGCCCGCCACCTGAAAATGAACCCGATGTGGAATATCATTGGCGAAGAAAGTAATTTGAGCCTGGGTTTTTGATTATGCGTCCTACTTATCTTGAAGTGAATTTGCCGCAATTGCGGCGCAATGTTGAAGCCATTCGAAAACAGGTTGCCCCTGCAAAAGTGATGCCGATGATCAAGGCAAATGCTTATGGTCACGGTATTGAGGGGGTTGCGCCGTTTCTGGAACCGTATGTGGATTATTTTGGTGTCGCGGTTCTGGAAGAAGGCATATATCTGCGCGACATTGGCATTAAAAAACCGATCCTTGTGGCTGGTGGGGTATTGCCGAAACAAGTTGCCTCCTTTGCGGAATATGATTTGATCCTTACTGGATCATCCATTGAGTTATTAGATGTGGCGGAAGAAGTTTCGCGTTCAATCGGCAAACGCATCAAGACTCATCTGAAGATTGATACGGGTATGGAACGGGTGGGCGTCCATGAATATGAAGCGGAGCCCTTCATCGAGCATTCGTTGAGACTCAAGCATGTTGAAGTGGAAGGGATATATACCCATCTGGCAAATTCCGAAGACGCGGACCTTGTCCATGCGCGGTTACAGCTGGAGCGTTTTCAGGAAGTGTTGCATATTTACGAAAAGTTGAGTGAGCCGCATCCAGCTTTACGACATATGGCGAACTCGGCTGCGATTCTGCAATTTCCTGAAAGTTATTTCGATCTCGTTCGACCTGGGTTGATGACATATGGTGTGTATCCGACTGGGGTGGCGCAGTCAGTGGAAATTGCGCCTGCACTCACCTGGCGGTCGCGTGTGGCGTATTCCAAGATCACCAAGCCGGGGCGGCCAGTCAGCTATGGGTCGCTGTGGCAGGCTGAGACTGAGACACGAATCGTCACCGTCCCATGTGGCTATGCCGATGGCTATTTCCGGCGTATGACGAATCGCGCGCAGGTGATCGTCAATAAAAAGAAGTATCCGCAGGTGGGACGCATCTGCATGGATCAATTCATGGTGAATGTCGGTGCCGATGACGCGCAAGTGGGTGATGAAGTTGTGTTGCTGGGCGATGATATTTCAGCGCACGATCTTGCTGAGTGGATGGGCACGAATGAGTATGAAGTGTTGACCAGTATCGGCGCGCGCGTGCCGCGGGTGTTCGTGGCTAACTAATGATAGAATGGTGCGATTTTGTTTGAGGTGAAATTTGAAAAATCTTTTTGAAAAATATAGTTTTATGTTTGGGATTGCGGGTGTGCTGATCGCATTGGATCAATGGACCAAATGGTTGGTGCGTACCAATATTGTGTTGGGTGATTCATGGCTGCCAGAATCGCTGGCATGGTTAAGTCCGTATGCGCGGATCGTGAATTGGTACAACACCGGTGCTGCGTTCGGAATGTTTAAGAATGGCAGTCTGATTTTCGCAACTCTGGCTTTCATTGTCATCGGTGCGCTCATTTATTATTTCCCTCAGGTTGATAAAAGTGATTGGACCTTACGTCTCGCGATGAGTATGCAATTGGCAGGCGCCTCAGGGAATTTGATCGATCGTCTGTTGCACGATTGGAAGGTCACTGATTTTATTTCAGTGGGCACCTTCCCGGTTTTCAACGTCGCTGATGCGAGTATTAGTGTGGGCACAGTGGTTTTGCTTTTGGGTGTATATTTACAGGAGCGCGCCGCCCTCAAAGAAAAAGCAAAGACCAGCGACGCGAATCAGACTGATGAGGTACCGATTGACTGATCGTGTAATAGATTTTCGTTTTGAAAAAGAAGTGCATGAACGGCTTGACAAATTTCTGACCGAGGCTTTGCCGGAGTTTTCGCGTTCACGGATCCAGGGCTTGATCGATAATGGGTGTGTGGATGTGAACGGTCAGCCCGCACGAAAAACTGGTCAGACCCTTGAGCTTGGATCCACGGTGACGATTCGGATTCCGCCACCCGCCCCGACCAATTTGGTCGCTGAAGATATTCCGTTGGATATTATTTTTGAAAATGACGAACTGATGATCGTGAATAAACCGGCGGGCATGGTCGTCCATCCCGCGGCGGGACATGCCGACGGGACGCTGGTCAATGCAGTTCTGGGGCACGACCCGGATATCGAAGGCATTGGTGGCGAGGAACGACCGGGGGTTGTCCATCGTTTAGATAAACAGACCTCCGGTTTGATTGTGATCGCAAAGAACGAACGCGCTCATCGCTGGCTGCAAGATCAATTCCGCTTGCGAAAAGTGGAGAAAACATATCTGGCATTAGTGGAAGGCAAGCCGCCGACACCATCTGGTCGGGTGGAAGCTTATATCGGGCGCGACCCGAAACATCGTAAACAAATGGCGATCGTTTCCGAGAAGAAGGGTCGCGAAGCCATTTCAGAATACCAAACGCTGGAGAGTTACAAGAGTCACACCTTGCTTGAATTTCATCCATTTACCGGGCGCACGCATCAGATCCGCTTGCATTGTGCCTTTTTGAAGTGCCCGATCGTGGGCGATGAAGTGTATGGCAGAAAGAGTCAATCAATCAAACTTGATCGTCATTTTCTGCATGCTTACAAGTTGAAGATCATTCTGCCTGGTGATGCCGCACCGAGGACATTCGAAGCACCTTTGCCTGATGACTTGGAGCAGGTGCTGAATCAATTGCGGTGATGAATTCTGCAAAGCATTTGATCCTGGTGAAACATTCCCTGCCTGAGATTCTGGAAGATGTCCCTGC
>CAZMQE010000055.1:10737-14636 GCA_964568115.1 uncultured Anaerolinea sp. | reverse complement strand
AAGGAAGATTTGATCTGGCAGGACCCGCTTCCCGCGGTTAATCACAAGTTGATCAGCGCGAAGGATATTGCCTCATTAAAGAAGGATATTCTGGCTGCGGGTCTTTCTGTGTCGGAGCTTGTTTCTACCGCCTGGGCTTCAGCCTCCACTTTCCGTGGGTCAGACAAGCGCGGTGGCGCCAATGGTGCGCGCATCCGTCTCGCACCGCAGAAGGATTGGGAAGTCAATCAACCTGCACAATTGGCGAAGGTACTCAAAGCTTTGGATCGCATCCGCAAAGAGTTCAATAGCGCCCAGTCTGATGGCAAAAAGGTTTCGCTGGCTGACATGATCGTGTTGGGTGGCTGTGCGGCGGTTGAAGCGGCGGCCAAGGCAGCGGGTCACACAGTGAAGGTGCCTTTCACACCAGGCCGCGTCGACGCCTCACAATCTCAGACGGATGTGGAAGCGTTCGCCTTGCTCGAACCCGAAGCAGATGGCTTCCGCAATTATCAGAAGACGGCGTTCACTGTCTCCGCCGAGGAGATGTTGGTGGACAAGGCGCAGTTGCTGACCTTGAGTGCACCCGAGATGACCGTGCTTGTCGGCGGCTTGCGTGTGCTCGGTGCCAATGTTGGCGGATCACAGTATGGTGTGTTCACCAAACAGGCTGGCAAACTGACCAACGACTTTTTCGTCAACTTGATGGATATGGGCGTTGCTTGGCATCCCACTTCAGAAGCAGCCGAAACCTTCGATGCTCACGACCGCAAAACCGGTGAAGTCAAGTGGACCGGCACCCGTGTGGACCTGGTGTTCGGCTCGAACTCGCAGTTGCGCGCTTTGGCTGAAGTCTATGCACAGGACGACAACAAGGAGAAATTCGTGCGCGATTTCGTCGCCGCTTGGAACAAGGTCATGAACCTTGACCGCTTCGATCTCGCCTAACCTCATGACTGTGTGGGTAATTTGATGTGTGCTCAGGGCTGTGTTGAAATACACAGCCCTGAGTTTTATCGTAATATTTCCTTTCGGGCGGGCGCAATTCGATGTAATTTGGTGGTTGGTTAGCGTAGCGTATCGAGACCGGCGGGGTTATAGGGCTGTAATCTAAATCTATCGGAGGTTGTATGGCTAATCCAAAAGTGTTTGTAGCTGAATTTATTGGGACGTTTGCGCTCGTATTTGTAGGCGCGGCGGCTGGTTTGTATAACGTAGGTTTGCTGGGCATTGCGCTGGCGTATGGTTTGACACTGGCTGTTTTCGCGTATGTTTACGGATATATTTCAGGCACGCATATTAACCCGGCTGTAACCCTCGGGTTGGCTGCCAATGGCAATATCAAATGGGGCGACGCGGCAGTCTATTGGGTGGCTCAGTTCTCAGGTGCTGCGCTGGCGGCATTTTTACTGCGCACGTTTGTGAGTTTGATCGATCCCAATGCGTTTGCCGCTGCGGCATCGAATGGTGTGCTCAATGCTGAGCATCCTTATTATGCGTTGGGGCTTGAAGCCTTGCTCACGTTCTTCCTCGTCAATACGGTTTTGCACGCATCAGTAGGTGGTAAGGCAGGTCCATTTGCGGGTCTGGCAATTGGTCTAACCTATACGATCGCCATCCTAGCTGGTGGACCCTTGACCGGTGGTTCCCTGAACCCCGCGCGCTCGTTCGGTCCCGCGATCTTTACACAGGCTCTTAAAGAAGGCACGCCCGATTGGCAGAATCCCATGCTGTATTTGATCTACTTCGTGGGACCCTTCATCGGCGCGATCGTGGCTGTGTTGATCTATCAATTCCTTTCTGCCCCAACTGTTACTGAGGAAGATGAAGTTGATTTTGAAGAAGTGGAAGAGGTTGAAGAAGTTGTCGTAGTGGAAGAAAAGCCCGCGAAGAAAACAGCCGCGCGCAAAAGCACGAAGAAGTAATCAAGAAGCGAAACGATAAAGTCCCTGCCTTCACGGCGGGGACTTTTATTTTTATGCCCGTGACGGGTACAATAAGCGCTGAGGTGCAAACATGACCAAATATGTCGCTGCAATTGACCAGGGAACCACCAGCACACGTTTCATCATCTTTGATCATGGGGGACATGTGATTGCCGCAGATCAAAAGGAGCATCAACAAATTTATCCCAAGCCGGGTTGGGTGGAACATGATGCTCTGGAGATCTGGCAAAGAACACAGGCAGTCATTCAGGGTGGGTTATCGAAGGGGAATATCTCGCCACAAGATATTGTCGCCATTGGCATCACCAATCAACGCGAGACTACCGTGGTGTGGGATAAGCACACGGGCAAGCCCATCTATAACGCCATCGTCTGGCAGGATACGCGGACGGACGTTATCATCAATGAACTCGCGGCAAACGGTGGACAAGACCGCTTCAGACTCAAGACCGGCTTGCCTCTCGCAACCTATTTTTCTGGTCCCAAGCTGAAATGGATTCTGGACAACGTTGAGGGCGCGCGCGCCAAAGCCACAAACGGGGATTTGCTATTCGGCAATGTTGATACCTGGCTAATTTGGAACTTGACTGGAGAGCATATCACCGACGTGACCAATGCCTCGCGCACGCTGTTGATGAACCTCTCCACACTGGATTGGGACGATGAGATTCTGCGCGAGTTGGAAATTCCACGCGCGGTGTTGCCGCAGATCAAATCTTCATCAGAAATTTATGGTTATATTAATGCTCGAGGCGGCGTCCTCGCCGCCGGGGACGGCGGCAAGAGCATGCCCTTACATGGCATCCCTGTTTCCGGTGACTTGGGTGATCAACACGCCGCGCTGTTCGGTCAAACTTGTTTCAATGTGGGTGAAGCAAAAAATACGTATGGTACAGGTTGCTTCATGTTATTGAATACTGGCGAAACGCCTGTGCAAAGCAAATCGGGTTTGTTGACCACGCTCGGCTATAAGATCGGGAATCAAAAAGCGGTGTATGCGCTCGAAGGTTCCATTGCCATCACGGGGGCACTGGTCCAGTGGCTGAGAGATAACTTGGGACTGATCCAATCGTCGGCTGAGGTGGAGGCGTTGGCGAAGTCTGTTGAAGATGCGGGGGGCATCTATTTCGTCCCGGCGTTCAGCGGACTGTATGCACCATATTGGAAAGCCTCCGCGCGGGGTGTGATCGTGGGGCTGACTCGTTATGTCAACAAGGGGCATATTGCCCGCGCCGCACTGGATGCAACCGCCTACCAGACTTGCGAAGTGCTCGATGCCATGAATGCTGATTCGGGTGTCAAGTTGACCACACTAAAAGTAGATGGCGGCATGGTCTTCAACGATCTGCTCATGCAGTTCCAATCTGATATTTTGGATGTGCCTGTCATTCGCCCGAAGGTGGCTGAAACCACTGCTCTCGGTGCGGCGTATGCAGCGGGACTTGCGGTTGGCTTTTGGAAGGATTACGATGAACTGCGCGCCAACTGGGCAAAGGAAAAAGAATGGCGCCCTGCCATGAACGCAGATCTGCGAAAGAAGTTATACTCAGGTTGGAAGAAAGCCGTAACAAGAACGTTCGATTGGACGAATTGAATAGTGTGTCAGGTTTCCAGTGTCAAGTTTTCAGGTTAAACCCCAGTAACTTGGCACCTGAAACATGACACTTGGCTCTCACATATGAACCGACAAGAAACCCTCTCTGCTCTCAAGAAAAATCCAGAAGTCTCCGTGCTAATCATTGGCGGCGGCATCAATGGGATTGGCACATTCCGCGATCTCGCTTTGAACGGTGTGGATGTGTTACTCGTTGAACGGAACGATTTTTGTTCAGGCGCCAGCGCCGCATCCTCGCACATGGCACATGGCGGGATCCGTTATCTCGAAAACGGCGAGTTTCGTTTGGTGCGTGAAGCGGTGCAGGAGCGCAATCGCTTATTACAGAATGCGCCGCATATCGTGAAGCCTTTGCCAAC
>CAZMQE010000055.1:2004-10637 GCA_964568115.1 uncultured Anaerolinea sp. | reverse complement strand
AGGAGCGCAATCGCTTATTACAGAATGCGCCGCATATCGTGAAGCCTTTGCCAACTACGATCCCCATGTTCAGAAGGTTTTCTGGTTTGCTTAATGCACCGTTGAAGTTTTTTGGCAAATTGAGTAAACCATCCGAACGCGGCTCGCTTGTGATCAAGCTCGGCTTGATGATGTATGACGCATATACCAACGCACAAGGCGGTAAGCGTGTTGTGCCCAAACACAAATTTCATTCACGAAAAAAATCCCTGGCGCAATGGAATAAACTAAATCCGGAGATCGTCAACACGGCGGTGTATTACGACGGTGCGATCTTAAACCCTGAACGCTTGGGTGTTGAGTTGGTTCTCGATGCTGAGTCTGAATCGCCCAATGCACGCGCCTTGAATTACATGAGCATGGTCGGCGGGCACGAAGATATGCTCATCCTGCGCGACGAGCTGACTGATGATACCTACGATGTGCGCCCGAAGTTGGTCATCAATGCTGCTGGTCCGTGGATCGATTTTACGAACCGCAAACTGGGCATGTCCACGAAGTATATTGGCGGTACCAAAGGCTCGCATATCGTTGTGAAAAATGACGAGCTTCGCAAAGCCATTGGTGAAAACGAATTCTTCTTTGAGAATAAAGATGGACGCATCGTGCTGATCTTTCCGCTGTTCGACCGCGTGATCATCGGCACTTCGGATCTCCCGGTGGATAACCCCGATGAAGTGCGTTGTACGGATGATGAGATCAATTACTTTTTGGATTTAGTGCTGCGCATCTTTCCAACCATTGAGCTGTCTCGCTCCGATGTAGTTTTTCAATTCTCGGGCGTTCGTCCGCTCCCGCATTCTGGCGCCAAAACGACCGGACAGATCTCGCGCGATCACAGTATCGAAGTGCTCAGCGGTGATTGGACCAATCTCGCTTTTCCGGTGTATTCCCTCGTCGGCGGCAAGTGGACTTCCTTCCGCGCGTTCTCTGAACAAGTGACCGATAAAGTCCTCACACATTTTGGGCAGGCGCGTAAAAAAGACACCAGCTCATTACCCATTGGCGGCGGGCACGGCTATCCGCGCGATGAGGATGAGCTCAAACGCCAGATCGAAAGCCTCTCGGCGTGGACGGGTGTCACCCGTGAAAAACTGAAAGTTTTATTTGAGCGCTATGGCAGCCGTGCTGAGGCAATTGCCACGTTTATGAATGGTGGCACGGATTTTATTCTCAAAACCATACCAGATTATTCACGCCGTGAGATCACGTTTCTGATTCAACACGAAAAGATACATCATCTAGATGATTTTCTTCTCAGGCGTTCGCTCCTCGCCATGTTGGGACGGGTCACACGCGAAACGGTCGAAGAGTTGGCGGGCGTCTTTGCCAACGTCCTTGGCTGGGATGTGGACCAGAAACAGGCTGAAGTGGCGCGCACGCTGTCCATTTTGGCAGACAGGCACGGGCTTGAGCTGTGAGGCGGGTAAGGTAAAATAGCGCCCTATGAATCTATCCGTTGTCGTTCCAGTCTATCGAGGCGAGAAACTTGTCGAGCCTTTGGTCGAACGTTTAAGCAAGTCACTGCCTACTTTTGCTAAAAAATATGAAGTCATCCTGGTCAATGATGGCAGCCCTGATGGAAGTTGGGACGTTGTTGAGCAATTGGCGAAAAAATATAAGTGGGTGAGGGGCATTCGCCTCATGCGGAATTATGGTCAGCATAATGCCACGTTGTGTGGTGTACGCCTGGCGCAGTACGATGTTATTGTAACGATGGATCAGGATCTTCAGCATCCACCTGAAGAGATCCCGGTTTTGTTGGCAGAGCTTGAAAAAGGTTTTGATGTGGTCTATGGTGCGCCGAAGAAACTTCCGCAGGGTTTTCTGCGGAATCTTATGACTGCGAATATGAAGAATATTCTTGCCAATGTGATGGGGGTGCCATCAGTAAAAAATATTTCCGCCTTTCGTGCCTTTCGCACCCATTTACGTTCAGCCTTCGAAAATTTTCAAAGCCCAACCATGATCGTGGATGTTTTGCTATCTTGGGGCACCACGCGCTTCACATCCGTGCAGGTGAATATAGCAGAAGCGCAGACCTCAAACTATAACTTTTCCACATTGGTGAAAGCCGCCATGTTGATCCTGATCGGCTTTAGCACAAAGCCTTTGCGTCTGGCAAGCTGGATCGGTTTCATGATGACCCTTTTTGGAGTGGGTGTGTTTATTTATGTGATGGTGATCTACTTTACAGTGGGGAGTTTGCCCGGTTTTCCCTTTCTGGCAGCCATCATTGCTTTGTTTAGCGGCGCGCAACTTTTTGCCCTGGGCATTTTTGGGGAGTATCTTGCGCGCATGTTCGACCGCAGTATGGATAGACCGGCTTATGTTGTTTACCAAACGGCGGGAAAATCGTGAACGTAGTTATCCTACAGCCCTCTTATATTCCCTGGCGTGGGTATTTTGACCAGATTCGCCGCGCAGATCTTTTCATCTTTTATGATGATATTCAATACGACAAGCACGGTTGGCGTAATCGTAACCAGATCAAGACTCATCAGGGCAAACAATGGCTGACCATCCCTGTGAATAGCAAGGGTGTTACGAGTGGGATTCCCATCAAGGATGTGCGGATCGATTGGTCCAAGCCATGGGCGAAGAGTCACCTCAAATCATTGACCATTTCCTATTCGAAGTCGCCGTATTTCAAGAGTTATCTGCCGTTGCTGGAATCCATGTTTGAGCGCAAAGATGAGATGCTTGCCGATTTCACCATTGAAACGTCCATTCTATTAGCGCGTGAACTAGGTTTTACTTCTACTCGTTTCATGCGTTCCTCCGCGCTTTCCAATGTGGATGGGCAAAAGACCGACCGTGTCATCAATGTGCTTAAGCAAGTTGGCGCGACGCATTATCTGTGCGGTCCCTCTGCCAGTTCATATATGGAATCTGAAAAATTCGCTTCTGCCGGGATCTCGTTCGAATATATGCAATATAACTATGCCGAATATCCGCAACTGCATCCACCCTATGACCAGTTCGTGTCCATTCTGGATCTGCTGTTCATGACCGGGAAAGACGCGATCAAGTATTTTTAGTGTTTGCTGAAAATAGCGAGAGGTAGCATGTCTGAATCTTCCGACCTGAATAAAGTCAAAAATTATTTCACTGAAAAGTTAAACGAACACGGTGCCACTCACCGTGGCGTGGATTACAACTCCACCGAATCGCAGGAAGCTCGCTTCTTTCAACTGCTCAAGGTGATGGATACCAGCGCCAAATATTCATTGCTCGATTTTGGCAGTGGCTATGGCGGTATGTATGATTACCTTGTCCGCCTGGGACATCAACTACACTATGTAGGCTACGATATTGCCGAGCCCATGATCGCCAAGGGACGTGAATTACATCCCAACAATCCCGATTGCTGGTTTACAAGCAACATCGCTGAAGTGCCGGTATTGGATTACGCCGTCGTGAGCGGAACCTTCAACATGAAGCTAGATGCCGATTTCGATGCCTGGACCCAGGTTGTGATTGAAGCCCTGAACCAGATGAACGCCCATGCTTCCAAGGGTATGGCTTTCAATATGTTAACCAAGTATTCTGACGCAGACCGTATGCGCCCTGACCTTTACTATGCCGACCCTGGCTTTTTCTTTGATTACTGCAAACGGAATTTTTCACGGAATGTTGCCCTTTTGCACGATTACAACCTGTACGACTTCACCATTCTGGTCCGAAAATAAACCTCTGACTGGGCAAAACGGTTCTCAAGGGGCATGGTAGAATCTTTCTAATGTCTCCCAAGCGAAAACCAAAAGTTGACCTCGTCATCCCTGTTTTTAACGAAGCAGGGGTGATCGAGAAGTTTTACGAACAGATTTCCACAGTATTGGCTGAATTGCCTGCCATTGTCCACGTTTTTTTCGTGGATGACGGATCCACCGACGGGACGGCTGATGCCCTGCGTGTGATCGCGTCTTTAGATAAGCGCGTCACGGTGCTCACCCTCAGCCGCAATTTTGGTCACCAGGCAGCGCTGACTGCCGGGCTCGACGCCTCACAAGGTGACTTTGTCATTTCACTGGATGGCGATGGACAGCACCCCCCCGAAATGATCCCTCAAATGCTCGACCTGCTTACCCAAGGCTATGATATCGTTCAGGGTCAACGTGCTGAAGATACCCGGTCTTTTTCGTTCAAGCAAATTACCTCCCTTGGCTTTTATGCCCTGATCAACCGCATAAGCGGAACACAGATGGTCCCCGGCGCGGCAGATTTCCGCGGTATGAGTCGTCAGGCAGTGGATGCGTTAAAGGCAATGCCTGAATACCATCGCTTTTTGCGCGGCATGGTCTCATGGCTTGGATACAAAAGCGTGATCCTGCCTTATCATGAAACCAGCCGCATGGCCGGGAAATCCAAATACTCCCTGGGTAAAATGCTCCGCCTGGCAATGGATGCCATCTTCTCCTTTTCGTTGATGCCTTTGTATATTGGTTTGAGCGCGGGTGTGATGTTCTTTTGTTTCGCCGCCATTGAAATGACGTATGTGCTTTCCTTCTGGATCAAAGGTGATATCTCCACCCTCGCGCCTGGTTGGAGCTCGCTGATGTTCATTATTCTCACCGTCAGCGGTATGATCATGGTCTTGCTCGGTTTCATTGGTGTCTATGTAGGTTATATTTTTCATGAAGTCAAGAATCGCCCCGTCTACTTGATCAGGAGGGATGAAGAGCATGAACGCAATGGATAAACCCACGTATCATTTCACTTTTTTGCGGCATGGCGAATCAGTGGGGAATGCCCAGTCCCGCTGGCAGGGACAATCCGATTATCCGTTGACCGAACGCGGGCGTGCCCAGGCGCGTGCCCTGGCAGAACGTTGGCAATCCGAAGAGATAAAGTTTGATCTTGTGATCGCCAGTCCCCTGACACGTGCCAAAGAGACAGCTGAGATCGTCGCAGCTGCGTTGAATGTGCAGGTTGAGTTAGACCCGATCTGGCTGGAACGCAATATTGGCGAGATGGAGGGCTTAACTGTTGAAGAAGTACGCCAAAAGCCACAGCCGCAGTATGTCACTCCCTACAATTCGATTGGCGGCAATGGCGAAGGCGATTGGGAATTATATTTGCGGGCAGGTAAGGCATTGCATGGTTTGTTGCGCAGACCTGCCGGAAGTTATCTGGTTGTTTCGCATGGCGGTATGTTGAATCAATTAATGCATGCCATTGTTGGTATTGTGCATCAGCCGGACCCATCCGGCGTACGCTTTCATTTTGAAAATACATCCTTTGCGCGGGTGACCTACTTCCCGCACCGGCATCGCTGGGCGATCGATGCGGTCAATGATCGTGCCCATCTCAAATCCTTGAAATAAGAGCAGGTCATGACATTATCTGAATCAGCCAGCCATATCAATGGCAAAATGAAAATCCTAAGTTTCGGTGCGGGTGCCATTGGTACCTACATTGGCGGTAGTTTGGTGCTTGCCGGGCATCAAGTCGTTTTTGTGGAGCAGCAAAAAGTAGTGGATGAACTCCGCGAAAAGGGCCTCCGCCTCGACCTCACTTTGGATGAACGCCGCAAAACAAAAGAAGCCTCACGCATCAACTCTTCTGCATTTGTGATCGTCGCCTCGCTGGACGAAGCGCTTCGATACGGACCCTTTGACCTGGCTCTGTTTGCCCTGAAATCTTTCGACACCCAAGCCGCGCTGGAAGGCATGCTGCCTTTTGCCGATAAACTACCACCCTTGTTATGTTTATCGAATGGCGTAGCAAACGAACCTGCCATCGCTGAAGCGTTGGGCAAAGATAAAGTCATCTACGGCACTGTGACCACTGCCATCGGACGGCGTGGTGCAGGTGACATTGTCTTGGAAAAGTTGCGCGGTGTCGGCGTTGCCAAGGGACATCCACTTTCCGAAAAAGTCCATGCCGCGTTGGATGCGGCGTATCTCAACTCGCGTTTATTTGAAGATGCGGCGAGCATGAAATGGTCGAAGATGTTGACCAACCTCATCGCGAACCCAACCTCAGCCATATTAGATATGACCGCAGGCGAAGTGTTCGCAAATAAAAGTTTATACAAACTCGAAATTGACATGTTGAAGGAATGCCTCGCGGTGATGCAGGCCCAGGGCTTTGCAGTTGTTGACCTGCCCGGTACCCCAGTCCGCGCTTTGGCATTTGCCACGACATTGCCCCTCTGGCTCTCAAAGCCTTTGCTTGGGCGTGCGGCGGGTGCAGGACGCGGCGCGAAGATGCCATCCTTTCACATTGACCTATATTCTGGTCGCGGCAAAAGCGAAGTGGATTATTTACACGGCGCGGTTGTGCGGGCTGGTGAGCAGTTTAAAGTTCCGACCCCGGTTAACAAAGTGTTGACCGAAACCCTGCTCGCGCTCACGAACAAGGAAATCCCGTTGGAAGAATTCGCGCATAAGCCGGAAAAGTTATTGAAGAAATTGCTATAAATATTCTGGTGGTCGAGTAGCCTGCATGATCTTAGCGGGCATATCGAGACCACCAAGTAAGCAAAATTATTTCTGTTATTGGTGGTTTCGATACGTTCCTCGCTTTCGCTCGGAACTACTCAACCACCGAGTATAAGAAAACATGAAAGACATAAAACTTGTTACCCCGCGTACTGAAGTTGAAATCCATCTCCCGGATGGACGCGTACTATCCGGTCCGCGCGGGGCACAGGTGGGGGAGTTCTTAGCCGAAATTAAATCGGATACGCAGATTGTTGCAGCGGTTGTAAATGGGGATCTATATGAGCTTACGTATCCCATTGAGTTGGATGCCCATGTCACACCAGTGACGATGTCTACCCCAGATGGCGCGCGCATTTATCGGCGTTCATTGGTCTTTCTGCTCGAGATGGCGTTTGCCGATCTTTTCCCCAATGCGAATTTATTTGTGGATCATTCCGTAGCTTCAGGCGGGTATTACTGTCAGGTAACGGGACGCGAACCGTTAGCTGAGTCAGAAGCGCAGACGCTCAAAATGCACATGCAGAAATTGGTGGAAGCCGACCTGCCGTTCGAGCGCAAAGACGTCCCTTTGCAGGAAGCCATCGAATATTTTCGTTCACGTAACGACGATGAAAAAGTGCGGTTGCTGAAATATCGCAAAAAGAAAACTCTTTCGCTGTACCGCTTGGGCGAACGCATGGATTATCACCACGGTTTCATGGTGCCATCCACGGGGTATTTGAAACGGTTCGATCTGGTGCTGGCAGACGGCGGGTTTACCATCCGGTACCCACGTCAGCACACGGCGAATCAATTGATGCCGATGCCCGAGTATCCCAAACTGTTGGTGACCTTCCGTCAATATGGGAATTGGCTTTCGAAATTGGGCATCGAAAATGTAGGCGCCTTGAACGAAGCCATTGAAGCCAAGCGCGCGGCTGAGATCGTGCTGGTCTCTGAAGCGTTTCATGAACAAAATCTTTCCCAGATCGCGCGTGATATTTCTGGGCGGCTGGAGCGTTCGCATTTGATCCTCGTGGCGGGACCATCGTCCTCAGGCAAGACCACGTTTGCGCGCAGGCTCACGGTGCAATTACTGGCGCTTGGGATTTCACCCTTCCCGCTTGAATTGGATAATTATTTTTTGCCGCGTAACGAAGCTCCGCTTGATGAGTATGGCAAACCGGATTTTGAAGCCATTGAGGGTTTGAATCTGGAGCTGCTGGCGGAGCATTTGCAGAAAATGATCGGGGGTGAAAAAGTTCAATTGCCAAGATACAACTTCAAGGTTGGCAAGAGCGAGGCGGGCGAAGTGATCCAATTGAAACCGGGGCAGCCCATCATCCTGGAAGGGATCCATGGATTGAATCCCCGCCTGATCCCTGGGTCGTTAAGCGGCGAGGCTTATCGGATCTACATCTCGGCTCTGACTCAGTTGAACCTGGATCGCCACAACCGCGTTTCCACCACTGACACCCGTCTTATCCGGCGGATCGTGCGCGATGCGCGTGAACGCGGCTATTCAGCGAGCCAGACCATTGCGCAATGGGAATCGGTGCGGCGCGGCGAGAAGCGGCATATTTTCCTGTATCAGGAAAATGCGGATGTGATGTTCAATTCGGCGTTGGTGTATGAACTGGCTGTGCTGCGGCCATGGGCTGAGCCGTTGTTGCGGCAAGTGCAGCATGGTACGCCTGAATACATCGAAGCGAAACGCCTGCTCGCGTTTTTGGAATGGTTCCTGCCTTTGGATGTGAGCCTTGTGCCAGAGACTTCGATCATGCGCGAGTTTCTGGGCGGTTCTATCTTGAAAGATTTTACGGTGTGGAAAGATAAATAGTCCATCTTAGATAGTAAGCAATCCCGAAGGGATGGGATGATTCTAGGTTTGAAACCAGCCTGGAGATAATCCCGAAGGGATGACACAATTTTATAATGCCCAATGCCATCCCTTCGGGATTAATAAAAACATTCTGAAATCTATAATCGTTTCACTCCTTCGGAGTTTTAGAATTTAATTGCCTTCCCCGCTGACCAGGGTGGAAAATTTCCCTTTGAATTTCAGGAAGTATGCTTCAAAATATTTATAGGATAGCGCCGAGATCCCGACCGTGAGCGCCATGCTCAATGGGTAAAGCACCCAATTGAATGCTTGCCCGAATAGCA
>CAZMQE010000055.1:0-1904 GCA_964568115.1 uncultured Anaerolinea sp. | reverse complement strand
GGGAATTTGACATCGTTCACGGTCAGGCTTGGGAACAGGGAACCGGTATAGATCAGGAAGGTTGTGAACACCAGCGCGAAATAGAAAAGAGCCTTGTTCTGAAAAAACTTCAACAGCGGATGTTTGGCATGCAGCAACATGGCGAAGAAACCGCCGATCGCCATGCAGTCAATATTGAAGGTGGGCCAGAACGCGTAGAGCGCATCCTTGATGGGGAGGAAGTCGGTGCGGCTGGAATATAGGGCGCGGGCGAATAGTAAATACGCCGCAATGATGATGAACATCAGCATGAGTCTGTGCTTTTTAACGGATTTCAGAATCACGGGCCAGGTCAGGTAGAACTGTTCCTCCGTGCCAATGGACCAGGTGTGCGCCGCATACGGCACGATGCCCAACAGCGGAGAAACCAGATTGGGCAGGAAGAAAACGTAGAAAAGGATTTTCGTGAACAAGTTTTGATAGACCCGGGCTTTATCATAATTGGGCACGTCAAACAAATGGATGTTGGGTAGCACCAGCAAGCCCAGAATGACGATTAGAAAATAGAGGGGCCAGATGCGTAAAATGCGCCGGACGTAAAAATTGCGGATGCGGATGGTGCTGGTGGTTCTTTCCTCTTCCAGCAGTAGGTATGTGATCAGGAATCCGCTGAGGACGAAGAATAGAATAACCCCAAGTTCGCCAAAAAGTTGGATGGCAGGCGCTCCATAAATGTTGGGCAGTTGGAAATCTGATTTTTGCTGTTCGATGTGGTGGATGATGACCGCCAGTGCGGCGATAAATCTCAACCCGTTGAGGTTGGGGAAGTAGACACGGTCTGCGTTGAAGGGTGGCATAGGATTTGGGAAATTCTACTATGAGATATAGGGCTTTCTCTAATATTACCCCAAGAAACTTTACAACTATTAGCAGGCTAACGGTTTGCGTTAGTGGTGGTGGGGCGGGCGTGGATAATGCCTGAGAGCAGGAAAAACCCGAAGCCAGGAAAACGATTGTAAGTCGCGGCGCGTACCCACCCGTCCGCTGCACCATCGCAAGATGGCGAGCCATCATGTTTCACCAAAGAAACTGGGGCGCAACGGGAGTATACTGCAAATGGCAGACATCTAAGCCGTACAAAGCACTGGAGATGGGTCTTTGTGCCCTCCCGAGCTGCACCTTGGTTACCGATCAATATGATGTATCCATTGGTGGCGCAACTAGCGACCCCGTTTAGAAAGCTATAACCCTTGAATGATCGGGTCTGCCATAAAAAAGCATTTGGCTCATTGGCGTCATTTGGGGTTTGGGTGTGACGCCTTGTTTTAGTTAACCTGCCAATCAAATTTACTCATAAAATAGCCTTATTCAGTTTCTTAGAACGCATTGTTGGGCGGCGGCTCAAGGCGCACACCACTTGGTTTCTTTATATACACCAACTATCAGTAAATGTTTGCATAACGATGTCTGCTTGTTTTGCATACTGAACACTGCGGCAGGCTACGAAGCATCATCATTCAGCTTTTCCAAGTCTCGTGACGAAACTAAAGCTACACTCCCTACATAACACTGATCGATCATATCGAAACCGCTTGGTTTAATCATAGATAATGGTGCTTTCGCTTCATAGCGGATTGGATACCACTGCCCTTCGATCATGATCTCTGTGATTTCTTCGCGCGTGTACATGTCTTGATAAGGCTCATGGCGGAGAAATTCATCTTGGGAGAGAACTACAGCAATGCTTCCCTTGGTTCCTGACACGTAGATATCATCTCTATGATAGTCAGAACTGATTACATCGTTAATAAGACGAACTCTGTCTCCGATTTTTAGGTGCACTGGCTACCTCTTGGACAACAACTGCTTACATGCGTATTCCTTGCTTTATCGATCTGACATATTCTCAACGAGCCGCCCAACGG
>CAZMQE010000054.1:6509-14923 GCA_964568115.1 uncultured Anaerolinea sp. | reverse complement strand
ATCATCTATCTGCCCCTTCACTGGACGCACATCCACCTCCGGGTCAACGAGCCCAGTGGGACGAATGATCTGCTCCACAACCTGTTCGGCATGTTCCATCTCATACTTCGATGGTGTCGCGGAGGTGTAGATCGTATGTCCCATCACCTCTTCGAATTCTTCAAACTTAAGCGGACGGTTATCCAATGCACTTGGCAAACGGAAACCATATTCGACCAGCGTCTCTTTGCGCGCACGGTCGCCATTATACATACCGCGGATCTGCGGCACGGACATGTGACTCTCGTCAATGACCAGCAAGTAGTCACTCGGCAGGAAGTCGATCATCGTCCACGGATGTGTGCCAGCCGCGCGACGGTCAAAGTGGCGGGAGTAGTTTTCGATGCCGGAGCAGTACCCAACTTCCTTCAACATCTCCAGATCATAGCGCGTGCGTTGTTCGATGCGTTGGGCTTCCAGGATCTTGCCGGTTTCACGATATTGCGCGAGACGCACTTCCAATTCGGCTTCGATATCCGTGATGGCGGCTTTGGTCTTTTCAGCATCGGTCAAATATTGTTTGGCAGGGAAGATCGCAATTTCTTTCGGTTCATCGAAAATTTCGCCAGTGACAGGGTTGAACTGCGTGATCCGCTCCACTTCGTCGCCGAAGAAGGCGATACGGAATCCTTTTTTATCTTCGTAGGCAGGGATAATTTCCAGCGTATCACCGCGCACCCGGAAGGTGCCAGAGCGTAGCTCCATGTCATTGCGTTGATACTGCGACTCGATCAAACGTCTTAGCAAGGCATTGCGACGAACCAACTCACCCACTTTGAGATTGACCGAACCTTTGTTGAATTCTTCAGGATTGCCCAAACCATAAATGCAGGAAACCGACGCAACGATAATGACGTCACGCCGCGAAACGAGCGCCGTTGTCGCCTGGAGGCGCAATCGCTCGATCTCCTCGTTGATCTCAGTCTCTTTTTCGATGAAGAGATCATGGCGCGGGACATACGCTTCAGGCTGATAGTAATCGTAATAAGAAACGAAGTACGAGACCGCGTTCTCAGGGAAGAACTCTTTGAACTCGGCATACAACTGCGCCGCGAGAGTCTTATTATGCGCCATAATGAGCGCTGGCTTCTGCAACTCTTGAATAACAGACGCGATCGTAAAGGTCTTGCCGGTACCGGTGGCACCGAGCAAAACTTGATGCTTCATTCCACGATTGACACCATCCACAAGTCCGCGGATGGCTTCGGGCTGATCGCCCATGGGGATAAAGGGTGCTTGAAGTTTGAAGTCCATATTCTTCCACCGTCACCCTGAGCGTTAGCGAAGGGTCTCTCTTTTGACATGGGAGACTCTTCGGGCATAATGCGCCCTCAGAGTGACAAATTAATTTCTGAACGGGTGTTCTATTATAACACGCAACCCAAAAGCTTGAGCGAAGCGTCGGCTCATGGAACAGAAGCAGCTATCGGCTGGGAGTGAAGCGTGTATAATCCCTGAAATTAATCGTACAAAGGAAAATGTCAAAATGAAAACTACGGTCAAAGTTATTTGTGTGTTGGTCTTTCTTTCAGGCTTGGTTTGGTTCTTACAGGGCATCAATATTCTGCCCGGCAGCTTTATGACCGGTGACCCACAATGGGCGATCAACGGCGGGATCATGATGGTGGTTAGCGGCGGGGTGTTCTGGTTTATCAATCGCAAATAAAGTATGGCAGAGAGTTATCAAGTCGGCGACCGGGTTGAGATTTTTCTGGACGAGAAATTTGGGGATCGATCCGGTTGGTACGCAGGCACGCTCTTCAAAATTGACCCATATTCCGAGCACCGGAGTTTTTATTGGGTCAATTTTGATATCGAAGCACAAAGACTGACCGGCACGCGACAGATCTCGGTGTTCAACCCGAAGAATATCAGAAAGCTCCCGTAGAATTGTGTAAGGAGCCACACATTAACCGCATCTACAAACAATACGGGGATGATCAATTCATAGTTCGCTTGAAAAGACCTTATTGAGTGAGAGGTGAGCCGTGAGCAACACAAAGAGAAATCTATTTTTTTCCATTGTTCTGCTGATAAGTTTAAGTGTATCTGCCTGCGCCAGTTTATTATCTGAAGCTGAAAAAGCAGTCGGCGGCGAGTATGGTCCGACCTTATCTGAGCAGGAGCATCAGCTGCGCACCTTCGATGCCTTGTGGACGAATCTCCAAGAAACCTATATTTATTACGAAACTTCAAACGTAAAATGGGATGCGCTCCAAGCCACGTATAAAGAGCGCATCAACGCCGGGTTGACCAACGACGAGTTCGTTGCCATGCTCCATGATTTGGAAAAAGAATTACCGGCTGGCGCGTTGATCTATCAATCACGCGATGAACGCCTCAAGGCAGATACTCAAGATCTATCTTCCTATGAAGGCATTGGCGCGATCATTGGTTTTCAAGCAGAAGAAGTGCCACATGTTGTGATTCTGGATATTATCGCCGGATCGCCCGCCGAAAAAGCCGGATTACAGCCACACGATAGCATCTTCGCCATTGACGGGAATCCAGTCCTTGTGGATGAAGGCTTGACCGTGGTCAACCGTGTGCGTGGACCTGCAGGCAGCAAAGTGACTTTGAATGTAAAGACACCCGGCAAACCTGAGCGCTCCATCGAAGTGACACGCGGCAAGTTAGCCAGCACCGGCAAACTCGATGCTTATCAGATTCAGGGAACCCAGTATGGTTATATGCTTTTCCCGCCAATTAGTTATTCATCCATGTACAACGATGTCCTTGCCAGCCTGCAGGAGTTCACCACCAATCAAAAAATAGAAGGGCTAATCCTCGATCTTCGTATCACGGGTGCAGGCGGCGCCTGGCCCCTGGAGAATCTTCTCACTTTATTTTATAACGGCAAGGTCGGCGAGTTCTATAATAGTGCCCAGCAGACTCAAACCATCACCATCACAGGCAAAGATCAATACAGCTCACAAACCGTGCCGCTGATTATTCTGATCGGTCAAAATACGAGCGGCTCGCCTGAGATCCTGGCGGCGAGTCTGCAAGCCGGTAAAAGAGCAATTCTCATCGGTGAGCCTTCACCCGGCTCCATTGAATCTGCCTCGCCTTTTTATTTACCCGATGGCTCACGCATTTTCATTGAGACTTCCTCGTTCCGCTTGCCAAACGGCGTTGATTTTGGAAATAACGGTATCAAACCCAACGTCACGATCGAAGCGGGCTGGGATGAAGTTCTGCCAAATGCCGACCCCGTACTGGAAGCCGCAATCGCAACTCTGGATGAGCAAAAATGAAAAAAATAATCCCCTTCTTATTGGTCGTCTTGTTTATATCATCCTGCCTGCCGCAGAATGTGCAAGTGCCGCAAAGCCCCTTGCTCTCCACGCTTGAGCGCAAATCTGGATTGATCGCCTACATTGGCATTGACGGCAACATGTACGTCTCTGATCAAGGCGGCGGAAAGCTCTCGCAACTCACGAAAGACGCCTCTGCAACCAATCAATCCGGTGAGTTTAACTTTTATCAACTGCCCACCTGGTCACTGGATGGAAATCAATTGGCATTCGTCGGCACGAGCGGCACGAGTTCGAACCCAACCTCAAAGCTTTATGTCGCGAACATCGCCGATGAAAAGACGCATGAGATCTATGCCAGCCAAAGCGAACTCCCGATCTATTTATATTGGTCGCCCGATGATGCCAATGTAAGCTTCATCAGCACGTCTGTTTCGGGTCAATCGCTGATTCTGCAAAGCGTGCCTGCGGCTGGCGGAGAACGCACGATCATTGACACCGGCTCACCCTACTATTGGTCTTGGGCTCCCGATGGACGCACACTCATTACCCACTCAGGCGGCGCGCAAAACTCGACGACGCCCGAACATTTGGCATTCATTCAACTTCAAGACTCAGACATCATCGAAGACGGACTCGATACAAAGCCCGCCTCTTTCCAAGCCCCAGCCTGGTCGCCAGACGGAAGCCACATCTTGCTGACGCGTTCAGCCGATGGCAAAAAAGAGATCATCGTCACCGACGGCACTGGCACCTTCGAAAAATCATTGGGCAGCTTTAAACTCAACACAGCCTTTGGCTGGTCAGGTGATAGCCAGAAAGTCGCCTTTATTGACGGGACCCAATCCATGGCGGCAGGCGTGATCGGCGCGCTCAATGTTGTCGATATCGAAACCGACAAAAAGGTTTCAGTGGGCGAGAATGTAGTCGCTTTCTATTGGTCACCGAATAGTGAAAAGGTTGCCTACTTCATTCCGCTGCTCATGAACGACCCGGCAGGCGGCACAGATGCGCAAAGCCAACAGCTTCTCCTTCAATTGAACATGCTCGATGTAAAGACTGGTGAAAGCCGTGAACTGTTCACCTACCAACCCACCGAACAATTCAAGAGCATCCTGCCCTACTTTGATCAGTATCACCAATCCAACACCATTTGGTCACCAGATAACAATAATTTGGTGCTGTCCTTTATTGATCAGGAAGGTAATCCCGGCATCGCGATCGTCGCGGCATCGGGTCAACTTGAACCGCGTCAGCTTGCACAGGGCTATCTCGCGTTCTGGTCGTGGAAGTAACAACGATGCTCCTGCGAGGGCTTAGCCCCCGCAGGAGCAATACCAAACAAAAAATGACTGGAGTTTTTGCTCCAGTCATTTTTATTTACTTTATTTTCTCTCTTAACTTTGGATTCGCCTTGGCTCTAGGCTTGGCTTTTGCCTTCGCTTTTTCTTCTGATTCTCCATTACTACCCACGATCGTTTCTTCCACCAAGGTCTTGAGCAGGTTTTCGCTGTCAAATAGATCCGTGGTGGTAGCTGCGGCGCGAATCACCTCAATGCATTGTTTGCCCGTCAAGTCGTTGCGATCAAGCAGAGCCTGAGCCACCGCATGGACTTCTGCCGAATGGGTTGCCAAAATCTTTTCAGTCTGGTCTTCGAGTTTGCGCCAGAATTTCTCAACAGCCTGCATTTTGTCTTTGCCTTGTGCGCCAACCTGTTGCACATCCAACGGCGGACCGAAATACCCGTAATGCGCCAACTGCCATAACCGCGCACGGACGTTTTGAAAGTCACCAGTTGCGCCGGTCCAGTATTCACCGAGGAATAACTTCGTGGCAACATGTCCACCCATCGAGACCAGAATATCTGCCACGAAGGTACGCAGGGGCAATGAATAAATATCATAATTTGGAACAGGCAACACATATCCCAATGCTTCCGAACGGCGGATAATGCTCACACGCACGATGCGTTCATCGGGACGCAGGTAATATTGAATAACCGCATGCCCCGCCTCATGATAGGCGATCTGGCGACGTTGATCTTCTTCCATTTCTTCAACAGGATTTTCGAGCCCCATCGCCTGTTCTTGAAATGCAAGTTCAATATCATGCTGAGCCACTTTATCGCGATTATCGAACAACGCCAAGCGGACAGAATCCTTCGTGATCGCGGACATGATCCTCGCAGGCGTTGCCCATGCCGTATCACTGACGATCGCTTCGATATCCACGGTTTCATCGATGCTGATCTTGTTGAGATAATATTTCACCAACTCACGGCGACCACCACGATCTGGTTTGTTTACGACCACCGTGCGGTCAAACCGCCCGGGACGCGTCAAAGCCGGGTCGAGTACATCGGGTCGGTTGGTCGAACCCATGAACAGGATATGCCAATCGCGCGGCGGAATAGGCTTCTTGCGGAACTGATACCAGCGCGCGCGCAATTTTTCCCAGCCGGTTAATTCGGCGATACCGTCCATTTCATACAGCAGACGAGTCAATGCGCCGGTGCCGCCGCCCATCATGCCACCCATACCGCCGCCCATCATACCGCCTTGTCCACCCATCACATTGCCGCGCGAGGTACCCACGGCATCAATTTCATCGATATAAGCAATACACGCACCGTACTCACGCGCAAGTTTCCGCGCCTGTGAAATAAAGCGGATCATCTTCAACACATCCACGCCCCAGAACATCGCACGGAAGCCCGAGCCTTCTATGGAGATAAAGGCAATTCCCGCCTCACCAGCCATGGCTTTGGCGAGCAGCGTTTTTCCAGTCCCAGGTTCACCAGCCAGCAACAAGCCGTTGATGAATTGTCCGCCCATCTTTTGGAATTGAGTGCGATCTGAAAGCAACGAGATCCATTGCTTTACCATTTTCAAAAGGTTGGGTTGACCTTTGTAATCTTCAAAGGTGATCTGTTTGGGGTCGCCCGGGCGGATGATCTCCACACGCGAGCGCGCCATGAACCAAAAGATCGCCACGAATTGCATGATGGCAAAGCCGATCGCGAACACGATCTGAAAAACGAATCCCAATACGACGAGAATCATATTGAGGACTTCGGGGCTGATGATCGCCCAATAGATCAAGCCATTGAACGCAGCCCAACCGATAATGCCAAAGAAGAAACGTGCCGGTTTCCCTGCCGCTGCCCAAATGAACACCCGCAGTTGAATATAGAGAAACAGCAAGCCAAGCAGAATGTAGCCAAAGAAAAATAAGCCGTTGACCACGCTGATGCGCGCCGCTTCAGAGGCGATCGAAAACGAGACCAACACATTGACAAAGCCCCAAAGCAGCAAACCCAGGATCGTCCACCAACGCCAGGCGCGGATGTTGCTAAAGATATAACCCAGTGCGCCTAAAGAAAGCGGATTAAACCACCAGGCAATGGCAATGCCGATGGCAAGAATCTGCTCACGGGTCGAGCGGGAGGCGTTCGTCGCCACATACCAAAGAATGGGAGCAGTTGCAAAAAGCGTGATGAGAAACCCAACCATCCACCCTACGGCACCATAAAAATCACTGGAGGCTTTGGCGTTATATGCCTCGCGAGTTCTCCTTGCCTGATCGCCACTGGGCAACTTTGCCAGCGGATTCTGATTCCCCTGCGGACTTAATTCACTATTCGACATAAGTCACCTCATGACTTGCAAGAATAATTTTCAAAAAGTGTACTCTAAAAAAGTTAAGGGTACAATACGAACACCAAATTCTTATGCGTTCTTAATTCACATGCCGATTACAAACTTGACGCTCAAATCCCCAAATTCTTACCAACATCCAGATAAGGAGATTTTATGAAATACCTGTTGTATGTGTTCTACCTGGAAGCCGCCATCTCGCTCCTGAGCGCCGTCCAATCATTTTTTATGCCTGCTACCTTCCTCAAACAATTCACGCTAGATACGGCTCCCATCCTCGCCCTTGAGATGACGCGCTGGTACGGCGTGCTGCTCTTTGTGCTCGTTTATTTACTGCTGCAAGGTCTGCGCCTGCGCGGCACCGCCCTCAAACTCACTTTGCAGGGCTTGTTAATCGGAGATTTTTTTCAAATCGTCGCTACCATCATCACAGCCCGCGCATTGGGCAGCTGGTCATTCGTATTATATATGTCGGTTGTACTTTCAGTTATTTATGCGATCTTGCGCGGGATCTGCTTATGGAAACCGGCTGAGACAGGGATCGACCGCTAATGCAATTATCTTTACCTCACTTGACTCACATCCCCGCTTCGCCCTCAGCCGAGGCTGAAGCGATTTATCCAACCATCCTTGCCCTACACGGACGCGGCAGCAACGAAAGCGATCTCATCGGTCTTGCACAATACTTGCCGCAAAAGTTTTTGTGGATCAGTCCACGTGGCACATTCTCGTTGGGCGCTGATGCATTCGAATGGTTTCAGATCACCCAAATCGGCAAACCTGACCCAACCCGGTTGGCGAATGCGCTCAACACCATTGACACATTCATTGATGAGGCTATCGCAAATTATCCAGTGGATAAAAACCAGCTCTATCTATTAGGCTTTAGTCAGGGCAGCATCATGTCCATGTCGTATGCCTTGACCAAACCGCAACGTGTTGCCGGCGTCATCGCCCAATCGGGATACATTCCGCACGAATCAGGTCTACAGATCGACGAAGCTGGCATCAAAAATAAACCTTTCATCCTCACGCACGGCATTCAAGACCCCATGCTCCCAGTGGAATGGGCACGTCGCAGCCGTGACACACTGCAAAAGCTGGGCACCAATCTCGAGTACCACGAATTCAACATGGGGCATAACGTGAGCGCAGAATCACTGGCTGTCATCAACCGCTGGCTGGAAAAACAAATCCAATGATCATCCCTTTGCTTGAAAATGCCATCGCTTCACGCCAAGCTGCATTTGATGCTTCACACGAATCCGCCTTTCGGCTCTTCAATGGATTCTATGAAGGCTATCCCGATCTCGCCTTGGATATCTACGGTCACACGCTGGTCATTCATAACTATGCTGACGATCCATCGCAAAATCAAAATATCATTCAAGAAACAATAGACTATTTACGCACAGCCCTCAACTGGCTACGCGCCGGAATTTTAAAGACACGCAACAGCGT
>CAZMQE010000054.1:0-6409 GCA_964568115.1 uncultured Anaerolinea sp. | reverse complement strand
AACGGAGCGTTTTTGAATCTCGCCAAGGATTCTTATTCGCTCAACGGCTTTCCTATCCACAAAAGAGATTTCATCGCGCAGGATTTCTTTCCCACCGTTGCCAAGTTCAAAAGCACCAAACAATTTTTTGATTGCGTCATCATTGACCCGCCGTTCTTTTCGAGCACTGCCAAAGGCAAAGTGGACTTGGAAAACGAAAGCACGCGCCTGATCAACAAAGTGCGCCCACTTATCAATGATGGTGGTGTACTAATCGCGATCAACAACGCGCTCTTCGTCAGCGGACAGGAGTATATGCAATCGCTGGAAGGTTTGTGTAAAGATGGCTACTTGAATATCCGCGAATTGATCCCCGTGCCAGATGATTTTATGGGCAACCAGCCCACCGGCAAACCGGTCACTGACCCGGCGCCGTTCAATCACTCCACGAAGATCGCGATCCTGAATGTGCGGAGAAAATAACACGTGGCAGGCGAAACCAATCTTCAAAAGCTTTTGCAGGGCATGCAGCCGGAGTTGAACGAGGGCGAGTATGTCTTCTGCACGGTGGCTTCGCTGCAACAGGCATCAGCGCTCAACCCTGTGTGCATCTTTCAAGAAAAGGAAGCAGTCACGGTCATTGTGAGCAAACAGCAAGCGGATGAGGCAACGCTCCCCTACACCGTCCTTTGTGCGTGGATCACACTCACGGTTCATTCCTCGCTGGAGGCGGTCGGCTTGACTGCCGCAGTAGCGAAAGCGCTGACCGAGGCGAACATCAGCTGCAACGTGGTCGCAGCGTATTATCACGATCACATCTTCGTGCCCGTGAAAGATGCAACACGCGCGCTGGCGGTACTCACACAATTAACTCAATAGGAAATCCTGCATGAGCGAACAAGTCAACATTGAACTTGAAGTTCGAGATTACGAATGCGATATGGAAGGCATCGTCAACAACGCGGTGTATCTGAATTATCTGGAACATGCCCGCCATGCTTTTCTCAAGCAAAAAGGCTACACCTTTGGCGCTTTCATCCGGCAAGGGATTCAGCTGGTGGTTATCCGCGTCGAAGCGGATTATTTATCTCCACTGCGCAGCGGAGATACGTTTCTGGTAACGGCAAAGATCGAAAGGATCTCCAAGCTGCGGTTCGGCTTTTCGCAGGATATCGTCAGGCTTCAAGATCAAAAACCGATCATGAAGGCAAAAGTGTTTTGTACTTCCCTAAACACCAAAGGTCAACCAAAATATTTCGCAGAGCTTGAAAACTTATTCAACGAATAATCCAATAGCAGGAAAATTCATTTATTCAAGAGTTTATTGCCCAATCTGGGTCGCTTCTGCTCGATTCCGCCCACGCGCCTTGGCAATATAAAGTTGCTCATCTGCTTTCATCAATAGCTCCGTTGCCGCCCCACCATTGACACATATTGCCGTCACAATCCCTATACTGACTGTAACAAACTTTGCCACGCTGGAACCATGATGAGGAATGGCAAGCATCGTCACGCCCTGACGAATATGTTCAGCGACAATGAGTGCACCCTCCAAGCTCGTTTCCGGTAACAGGCAAATAAATTCCTCGCCCCCATAACGAGCCGCCACATCTGGCGGACGGGCGATGGAATTCCTGATCACTTTGGCAACCTGACGCAGGCATTCATCACCACGGACATGACCATATGTATCGTTAAACCCTTTGAACTGATCTACATCCATCATCAACAGCGACAACTCAGTACCGGAGCGTGAATGCCGGGAATACTCTTTCAATAGAATTTCATCGAAGTACCGGCGATTATGCAGTTCTGTCAGCGGATCAACCGTATTCTGAAACTCCAGCACACTCTGAATGATTTTTTGCTCATCAACCTTGCGCTGTAGCTCCAGTGCTTCCAGGCGATAAATTTCAGCCGCATGCCGGGCAGTTTCCACTTGATGTGTTATTTTGAGCACCGCCAGGCGTTTGGCTGTCTGCTCACCTTGAATTGCACCTTGAAGTTCGTGGAATTTTTTGTAATTCTCAAGCGCTTTGGCATGCTGACCTTGCTTCTCACAAATCTCAGAAAGCGCCTCATAACAAATCGCCTGCTCTGCTTGTTGATCCAATTTCTTAGCCAACTCCAGCGCCTGCACCACATAAGATTCCGCACCCCATAGATCGTTGCGTAAGAGTCGCAGATACCCCACACTCTTCAAAACATAAACATGCGCAACACTGGATCCATGCATATAACTCGAAACAGATTCACGCAGGCACACTTCCGCTTCATCCAGTTTACCCATACTGATCAGAATATCTGCCAGCGTGCAGGAATTGTTACAGACGTCCATATCCAACCCGAGTAGCCGCGCCAGTTGCAGGCTTTGCTCCCCAGCTTCAAATGCGCGTTCATACTTTTTCACCATATGGAGTGAGACCGCCATGTTATTCAGCGTGCGTAGTTCTCCCAGGACATCCCGCAGGTCTCTAAAAATTTTGAGCGCATCTTCATGCAAAGGAACAGCAGTTTCAAAATCCCCGGTGATACCATGAAAACTGGCGATCGCATCCAACGCCCAGGCTTCATGCAGCTTATCGCCAAACTCACGCGCCAGGCTCAAGGCTTTCAATCCATTTTCCAGGGCATTCGGATAATCACTCAGAAAAAAACTAGTCCACCCCAATGTGAACCAGCCTTTGATCTCGGTGCGTGAATGTGTGCTTTGCAATAACGCCAGCGCTTGCAGGCATTTGGAAACAGCGTTATCCAACTTGCCCTCGTAGGTATCCATAAAAGCCTGGTTTACCAGGCTGTCTGCCAGCCCCTGCACATAGGGTTGAGATGCATATTCAATGGAAGTTGAAAGTTCATTTGCCCGCTGACACAAAGCATAAGCCTTCTCGCGTTGACTCATGCGTAATTCCCATGCCAGCTCATTCAACGCATCGATCTCTCCCTGCTGGCTGGTTGGGTGCGCAAGATATTCTTCCAATTCCTTGATTCGGTTAGTGCCGCGATCCTTTGGCAAATTCATGCAATCACCGCAATCATTTTCTCAAAACAAACTTGGTTGTTCAGGGCTCTCTGGCTTGATTGTATCCCATGGCAATGCTGGGACATCCACAGACCTCGCCACACGCTGATGCAATTCCCTGCCCAGGAAAGGTGCGATCATATTATCAGGCGAATGGCAAAACACAAATACATCTGCACCCGTTTTCATCTGCGCTGAAAAATAATTACCCCACTCATCCAGGAACGGCTGATTGACTTGCATCTCCGGGTGACCGATATATCGGACAAATACAAAATCGGATGTACGCTTCGGGGCTACGGGGACATCTGGTTTGCGCTCCCGAGCCTCGAGCAAACTCTCATAGCTTGACCCTGCCAAGATCGCATCGCCTTGCAGGTTCCTGATCGGACGCGTATCGATCGTCACACGCGCCATGTTGTGTTCAGTCAGCAATTGATCGAGCGCCTCATCATGCGGTGACTCGAACCAATCCAAGTGGCGGACTTCCACTGCCAGCCGGAGGTCACGCGGCATTCGCGTGAGAAAAGCTTCAAGATCAGCGAGCAGGCTGGGAGAATAGCGAGGCGGGAGTTGCAGGAACATGGGTCCAAGGCGCGCGGCGAGTGGTCGCATCACATCCATGAAGTAAAGCGTCCGGTCAACATAATCCAGCAACTTACCGTTGTGACTGATGGCTTTGGGAATCTTGGGGCAAAAACGAAAGGTCTCGGGCGTATGCTCGATCCACGCTTCAATGGTCTTAGGCGCAGGGATGGCGTAAAAAGTTGTATTGCCCTCGATGGTGGTTAATCGGCGTGCATACTCATGCAGAAAGTCAGCGGGCTTGGTGCCGGTGGGATAAAAATTCCCGACCCAACCTTTGAACGACCAAATTGGACAGCCCAGATAAAGCGACATAGGAATATTATACGCGAGTTGAAATGTGCCGAATCACACTTGAAAAAACTTTGCCAGCGTGCTATTGTAAATATGAGCCGATCGGAAAATTGTTTTTCAGATAAAGGAGATGTGCCATGTATAAAAAAATCCTTGTTCCGCTGGATGGCTCGCCCCTCGCAGAGGCGGTGTTGCCCCACGCAGAAGCTCTGGCAAAATCTGAGCATGCCGAGATCATCCTGTTGAGGATACCGAACGCACCAAATTCAGAATTCCTTGCCCGTGACCCCATGATCGCAGAGGTCATCTACAAAGATATGGAAAAGGAATCAGAAGATTATGTGCACAACAAAGTGGCTGAGTTGAAAAAGGACAACATCAAAGTCACCGGCATCACAAAAGACGGACCTGTACCAGAGACCATCCTCGATGTTGCCGATGAAACGCACGCAGATATGATCGCCATGTCTACGCACGGACGCACGGGTATCAGCCGCTGGCTGATGGGCAGTGTGGCAGATAAGATCATCCACCACGCCCACATCCCGGTGATGTTGATCCACCCAAACTAGGTTCAGCGGACAATTAGCAAATAAAACAAAAGCTTCCGAGCTAGTGGAGCCGGAAGCTTTTATCAGGAACTTAAATTATCAACTTCAGTCAACTCTGGAGCAAATAGGATTATTTCATGGATTCAAACCGCAAACTCTGGAATAGTGGACATCAAAACCTACACACAGCGTTCAAAACCAACGATCATCAAAAAGCCATTGAACAGTTTTTGATCCAGCATGCGATGGTTCACAGTCGAAAAGTTAGCGGCATGGATGTGTGGTCATTCGAAGACGAACTATGGCAGGGTTTGAGCGAAGCAACCTTTCGCGCCATTCCACCGAAGGGCGAACATTCCATCGCATGGATGCTCTTCCACATTGCCCGCATCGAAGACATCACGATGAACCTGCTCATTGCAGGGACACCACAACTCTACATCAAAGATAATTGGTCAAAGAAACTAAAATCCACGATCCCACATTCCGCCAACAAAATGGATAACGAAAGTGTCGCACAACTCAGTGCCGCAGTAGATATGAAAGCATTAAGAGAGTATCGAATTGCAGTTGGGAAGCGCACGCGTGCAATCGTGAAAAAGATCCGCACGGAGGAATTGAATCAAAAAGTAAATCCGATCCGCTTACAAAAGGTACTCGCCGAGGGTGCAGTAATTCCCGAAGCCATGGAAATTGTCAATTATTGGGGCTCGCGGACGATTGCTGGATTATTGCTCATGCCAGCTACGCGTCACAACCTATTGCATTTGAATGAAGCTTTGCGGGTAAAACAAAAGCTCAGCAAACTTTAGTCGGCACGCGACGCCCATGCATCGATCTCCACCCGCAGATCTGGAGTCGCCAACCGGGCAACATACAGCAACGTACTGCACGGCTTATGTCCCTGTAATTTGGCAGCAACCAACTCGCGGCGTTTGGTTGTATCGATCTCCCCCACCAGATAATAGGTTAACTTAACAAGGTCTTTCACGTCCATATTCGCGGCTTGCAGGTTGCGAATAATATTTTCCAATGCCACCTCGATCTGTTCCAGCGCATCGTCAGGCAAGGTGCCATCTTCGCGCATCCCAATCTGACCAGAAAGGATGAGCATGCGCTCGCTCCCGGTAATTTCGATTTGATGCGAATATGAGCCAAGCGGCGCATGGATAGTTGACGGGTTGCGAAAGTCTTTCATACGTTAACTCCTTTTGGATATTCTCAGCTTGGTTATTATATAATAAGACCAAGTCATGAAACCACAACAATCCTACACCATCTGGTTCACCCAACGGACAGGCAGCACGCTGTTATGCAAAGCCATCGAATCGACCGGCATCGCCGGCAATCCACGTGAGTGGTTCAACTGTCCACCGGATTTGCTGAGTACCTTTCGTAAAGCAGATCATGCCGAGCTTCAGGAATACTTATGGAAACTCGGCACCACGCCCAACGGTGTGTTCGGGATCAACCACTCATTTTACGAGCCTCATTTCAGTCAACTGATCGAAACCTTGCGGAAGTTGCCTGCTTGCCCAGCGGATGCAACCCAACGAACACAAGTTTGGGAAAACATCTTCCCAAATCATCGCCATATTTTCATGACCCGCCGCAATAAGATACGTCTCGCCGTTTCATGGTGGCGGGCGATCCAATCAGGAGAATGGCATTTATCATCTGATGAGCAGAGAAAGCCAATTGACCTCTCAAATGCGTATTCATACGACGCCATCAACCATTTATACAACGAGTGCTCCATGCGCGAAGCGGGGATACAGGAATTCTTCGCCGAAGGGCAGATTACCCCACTAAATATTTTTTACGAGGACTTTGTTCAAGAATACGAACAGACAGTTCGAACGATTCTAGATTACCTTGAGCTGGATTCGCGATCTGTGACCATTGTCCCGCCCGCGCTGGCAAAAACAGCGGACGCCGTTTCAGAAGAATGGGTACAGCGTTTTCGCGAAGAACGCCA
>CAZMQE010000053.1:0-15149 GCA_964568115.1 uncultured Anaerolinea sp. | reverse complement strand
GGAGTGGATATTGCTTGTCGGATGCGACTCTCGGTCTACGAAGTGTCGCCGCACTTGATCGGGCAGAAGAAAAAAGCCTTCGAAGAGGCGCTGTGGAATGAAACCGCCTTCGGTATGGGAGCCAAATGGACCGGCACCAAGAAAGCGCAACACGCTGTCTTGGATGATGAAGCCTGGCTGGCTACCCGGCAACTCCGGACGCTCAAAGACACTGCTATGAATCAACTAGGCACCAGCGGCACCGGCAATCACTTTGTTGAGTGGGGTACGTTCCGCTTACATGAGCCGATGTTCGGCTTGGAACCCGGTGAATATCTGGCATTGCTTTCACATTCAGGCTCACGAGGCGTTGGAGCCAAGATCGCTGACCGCTTTAGCAAACTCGCCATGGAGAAACACCCCGACCTCGATAAGAGCGTCAAGCATCTCGCGTGGCTCTCGCTTGATTCAGAAGATGGTCAGGAATACTGGCTTTCGATGGAGCTGGCTGGAAGGTTTGCTTCGGCGAATCACTATATCATCCACCAGCGCGTCGCTACGGCGGTTGGACTCAAAGAAGCTGCCGTGGTGGAAAATCACCACAACTTTGCCTGGCACGAAAAATTACCCGATGGCAGGAATGTGATCGTCCATCGGAAAGGCGCCACACCGGCAAGCAAAGGAGTCTTGGGCGTGATCCCAGGCTCGATGGGTGATGCAGGCTACGTTGTAAGAGGCAGAGGCGTAAGCGAATCGCTTGAGTCCGCTTCCCATGGCGCAGGTCGCTTGATGAGTCGAACCGCCGCGCTGAATTCCATCAGCAGGTCGTCACGCGATGATTATCTCAAAGAACGCGGCGTCACTTTACTCGGCGGCGGCATCGACGAATCACCGCAAGCCTACAAACCGATCGATCAGGTCATTGCCGCGCAGCACGAGCTGGTGGATGTGATCGGCAAGTTCACCCCGCGCATCGTGCGGATGGCGGACGAACCCGGCGACATTTAACACGTTACAAAAGGGTCACGGAAAAAAATTTCCGTGACCCTTATACTATAATTATCGGGCGATCAAAATGATACCCAGCCCAGAGAGGTAATGATGGCACCAAAATCCGTCAAAAAGTTTCAAGATTTATTGTTAAACTTCTCGCAAGCCGAAGACCCGGCTGAACGAAAGATCATCGAAACCGCGTTGTGGGAAACCTATGGACAGGAACAGGCTGTCTTTGTTTTGGATATGTCGGGCTTCTCGCGCCTCACCCGTAAATACGGCATTATCCATTATCTCTCCATGGTGCGGCGTATGCAGTTGACCACCGGACCGATCGTAAAATCCTTTGATGGCTACATGATCAAGTACGATGCCGATAACTGCTTTGCGCTTTTCCCGGCTCCACTCAACGCAGTCAATGCCGCGATCGCCATGCAACACGCCTTCGATGCCGCCAATATCCTGACCGCTGATGACCTCGACATCCGTATTGGTTGCGGCATTGATTTCGGTCGAATTCTAGTGATCGGCAGTGAGGATTGCTTCGGCGATGCCGTTAACCGCGCCAGTAAACTGGGCGAGGATGTTGCCGAAGCGGGCGATATTCTGGTAACCCAGGAAGCCATGCAATTGATCCCAACTGAAGCTGGTATCAAAGCCCACGAGATTAGCATCTCCATTTCGGGGATCGAGATCCCGGCGTATACGGTTGAGTATCGTGCCGGGTAAAACTTCATTATGAAAACAATGCTTTTCCTGTATCTTGGTAGTAGTATTTTCCTGGCGTTGATCTCCCTGCCTTTGATCGCACGCAAGATCAAACCCAATCCGTTTTATGGATTCCGCATCCAGCAGACTCTTGATGATCCTGAAGTATGGTATGAGACCAATCAATACTTCGCGAAGCGTTTATGCGCTGTGGGTATTTTGGAAGCGCTGGCTTCGGTGGGGTTTTATTTTATTCCAAATATTACTGTAGACGCTTACGCCTTGCTTTGCCTTGGAGTCTTTATCCTGACATTCACGATTGCAATGGTACAAAGCTGGCGATACATGAAATCGATCAAATAAATTACGGGTACCTTTAACGAAAACTCCGCACGATAAATACTGTGCGGAGTTTTGTATTATCTTTCAATTTGGAAGTTACATTTTTTCCAGTAAATCAATTGCATTTTGCACCCTTTCCAAACACTTCGCCTTGCCGATGATCTCCATGCTTTCAAACAGCGGCGGGCTGACCTTTTGCCCTGTCACAGCCACGCGTAAGAGTCCGAACACCTGATTAATGTTCAAGCCTGAAGATTCTACATAGGCACGCATCGGCGGTTCAGCAGTTTGATGAGACATATCAGGCAACGCCACCAGAATTTCATACGCCTTGCGCGCGATCTCTGCGGATTGCTTTGCATCAAGCCCCTTGGCGATCAGTTCTTCGGGATTCGGCTCGACATTTTCGTTGAAGAAGAAACTTGCAAACGCGAGACAGTCATCTAGTGTCACAAGCCTCTCGCGAATCAACGGTGTCACTTTTAGTAGAGTATCATTATCCACTTCAAGCCCGGCATCGGTGAAATACGGTTTGATGCGCCGCGCCAGATCCTCGTTCGTCAGGAGGCGAATGTGTGTCGCATTGAAGTGATCCAATTTTTGAAAGTTGATTGCGGCGGGCGAAGGCGTCAACGAATCGATACTGAAACGCTCAACCATTTGGTCTAGAGACATCACGTCATCTTCCGCGACCCCCCAGCCCATCAATGCGATCCAATTCAAAACACCCTCAGGGGTATAACCCAGCTCTTTAAAGTCGCCGAGGAAAATGGAATGACCATCCTTCATTGCCTGCGCGGTATCGCGTTTGCTCATCTTGCCTTTACCACTTGGTTTAAGGAAAACAGAGAGATGCGCAAAGATCGGCTCATCCCAACCGGAGGCACGAATGATATGGGTATGCAACGGTAAAGATGGCAACCACTCAGAGCCACGAATGACATGGGTAATTTTCATCAAGTGATCATCAAGCATCGCAGCGAGATGGTAAGTGGGCAGTCCGTCAGACTTAAGAATCACAGAATCATCGAGCGCTGAATTCTCAGTGGTAATATTACCGCGCAAAAGATCGGTAGCCGTAATAGAGCCTTCCTTCGGCATCTTGAAACGAATGACGTACTTCTCACCGGCAGCAACTCGTCCGCGTGCGTCTTCAAGGTTTAAATTACGGCAAAAACCATCGTAGCGTGGATTTTGTTTATTTTTCATCTGTTCCTGTCGAACTTTTTCCAATCGTTCAGATGTACAGAAACATGGAAAGGCATGACCTGATTCAACTAACTTCCAAGCATGCGACAGATACAGGTCTCGACGCTCTGTTTGGCGATATGGACCATAAGGACCACCAATATCAGGTCCCTCGTCATATTGAATGCCAAGCCAGTGCAATCCATCGATCAAGCCTTGTTCTGCATTCGGGTCGTAGCGTTTTTGATCCGTATCTTCAATACGGAGAATAAAGGTTCCGCCCAAACGGCGCGCCAGCAAGAATGGGTACAATGCAGACCGGGCATTGCCAATATGCATTCGTCCGGTCGGTGAAGGTGCAAAGCGTGTGCGAATAGGTTTTGTAGTCAAAGAAAAGTCTCCAGCTTCTTGTGAGCGACATGGATGTCGCAAATATTTTGAATGTCAATATGAATATTATGGAACGAAAAATTAAAAATCCAACTGTCTGTGTCGCATGGCGACACTTTGTACCAGCCCAATACCAAGCATCAACGCTGTGAGACCGCTACCGCCATAGCTAATAAATGGCAGCGGCAACCCTGATACCGGCACGATATTCAAATTTACCCCAACATTGACCATCCCCTGAAAAAAGATCAATGTGGCAACACCATAGGCGATCGACATGCCCGCCGCATCGCGGGCTTTTTGAGCGGCGCGCAAACAGCGCCAAACAATGAACACTATGACACCGATCACAATGAGCGCACCCACCAAACCAAATTCTTCCGAAACGGCTGAGAAGATAAAGTCAGTGTGACGCACTTTGAGAAAACGCAACTGGGTCTGCGTGCCATGACCATAACCTTTACCGAACAAGCCGCCCGAACCAATGGCTATTTTTGCCTGGTCAATGTTATAGGTTTCGCCGAACGTTTCTTCTTTATCAGGCAGGATAAAATTCTCAATACGTTTCTGCTGATATTCCTGGAGGAACGGGATGCGGATTCCCAGAAAGGTCAAGCCAAAGACAACACTAAGAGCCAGAGCGCCAATCCCACCAGCAATGAGCACGTGTTTAATCTGTACGCCGTTGAACCAAAGCATGGCGCCAAGAATCACGCTCAGCACTACGACATTACTAAGGTTGGGCTGAAGCAGAATCATGACAATGATTCCCGACGCCCACAGCACAGCACCTAACGCCCAACGCACGTCACGCGGACGATTTTGGGTCACGCCAAAGTAACGCGCCAACACGAGGATCGCGGCAATTTTTGCAAACTCGGTCGGCTGAAGGAACAACACACCCACTTGAAACCAGCGCTGCGCACCAAAGGCAGTCTGACCAAAACCGGTCAGGGTTACGAGGAAGATGAGGATAACGATATAGATCGGGCGGTAGAGCGCCATCCAATAGCGATAATCAATGGCGGCGACGATAAAGATGAGAACAATGCCTGCAATGGCAAAATAGATCTGACGGTTAATGAGCGGTAGAAGACCTTCATTCCCCGCAACCGCAGAACGGATCATAGTCGTTCCAAAAGCAGTTGCCAGTACTACAGCGCCCAGCAATAAAAAGTCAAAATAACGCCACGAAATATCACGTAACATAAATTATTCTTGCAACCTGCCCTTCGGCAGCGTGACGACATACGCCACTCCGCTCAGGGCGAGCATTATGCTTTTTTATTTTATCTTCCGTGTACGGCGGCGGGCAGCTTTGAGCGGAATATCGGCGATCAAGCGTTGGGAACGCCCGTCGTGCTCTACGTCGATCTGGACAGCCTGTGCATCGATCGCGACGTGACGGCTGATCGTGGCGATCAGATCATCTCGAAGCGAATCAAGCTCAGCCGGAGTCAGATCCGTGCGGTCGTGGATGAGGACGAGCTGCAGGCGCTCTTTGGCGCTATCCGCACTTTTGGTCTTTCCGAAAAGTCGGTCAAAGAAGCTCATTTCACTTCCTCCCCGCCAGGCGTTGGATCCGTTCCCATAAACTGCCTGTGCTCTCCAGATCAAGGAACGGCACAGTCTCACCTTTGAGACGTTTGGCGATGTTTCGGAAGGCTTGCCCGGCTTTACTTTTAGGGTCAGAGGCAACTGGCGCGCCGCGATTGGAACCGATGATGACATTTTCATCTTCCGGCACAATACCGATCAACTCGACAGCCAATAGATCAAGCACGTCGTCAGCGGAAAGCATATCGTTTTTCTTCACAAGAATTGGATTCAAACGATTGATGATCAGCGCGCCCGGACCCTTATCTTCTGCTTCAAGGATACCGATCACGCGATCCGCATCACGCACCGCGCTGACCTCGGGGTTGGTCACCACTAAAACGCGGTCGGCGGCGGCGATGGCATTTCTAAATCCGCGCTCGATACCGGCAGGCGAATCAATCAACACAAAATCGAAATCGGGGCGCAAGTCTTTGATGAGACGGTTCATATCGCTTGGTGAGACTGCATTCTTATCGCGTGTTTGTGCGGCGGGAATCAAATAAAGGTTCGGCAACTTCTTATCGCGGATCATGGCCTGCTTCAAACGGCAACGACCTTCGATCACATCCACGATATCGTAGACGATGCGATTTTCCAAACCGAGGATCACATCGAGATTGCGCAGACCGATATCGCCATCGATACAAACGACTTTCGAGCCCTCAGCCGCGAGTGCAACGGCAAGATTCGCGGTGGCGGTGGTCTTGCCTACTCCGCCTTTTCCTGATGTGATGGTGATAACTTGTGCGGGCATGTGTTTATCCTGTACTCAGATTAACCGGGTGACCATAACTCGGCTTGTAATTTTCCGTCTTTGTTGATCCGTGCAATTTCGGGCTTTGGGTTTTCCTGAGGTTTCAAGACCGCTGAAACTTCTCCGGCAATCCGTAATTGGGTGGGCGAGAGATCAAGCGCGCAAATCACTGCGCCTTTATCGCCTTTCGAACCGGCGTGTACCATCCCGCGTAAGCGGCCCCAAATAATAACATTACCTTCTGCCACGATCTCTGCACCCGGGTTGACATCTCCTAGCACAACTACATTCCCGGCAAATTCAATGCGCGTACCGGAGCGTAATGTTTTATCCAGAAACAAGGCAGCATCTTCACCTGAACTTGAACCAGCTGCCGAGAATTGACGTGACTCTTCGGGACGCGGTTTTGATATTCGGGTGGCAAGCCCCAGTAATTGAGCAGTTTTTTCGGTGGTGGGCGATTCGCTAATGATCGCCCACAGAAATATGCCGCGTTCTGAAAGCTGGTCACGCAAGTCCACGAGATCATTGACGTGCAAGACCTGACTCGCCACATCCAGCGCCAGACGAGCGCCTTTGAAGAAAGCCGGTTGCGCATCAACCTGGGTAAAAAAGCCAGTGCGTTGTTCTTCCCAGGGCGCATCGTCTAATGAGACGAGCAGTCCGTCGCGCAAGCCTTTGATTTGAATGGATGAATTGGTCTCAGTCATGAAAAATAGCCAAGTGTTGGCAAATTATAGCATGAGTGCCTGATCGGAAATTATCCGCCGCCATTATTGGCAATATCGATGGCTTTGAGCTCAAAGTAAGCTTCCATGACACGCGCAACGATCGGGGCAGCAACTGTTCCGCCCTCTTCACCGTTATAAACAAATGCCACAATGGCGATCTCAGGGTCATCAAAAGGTGCGTATGCCAATGTCCAGGCATGTGTACGCCACAAACCAAAATCGCACTTGTTGGCTTTACGCGCCACATCGTCACAGTATTCAGCTGTGCCAGTTTTCCCTGCCACGGCAATCGAGAAGGGATAATCCTGGGTGAATACTTTGTGCAAGGTCCCAAGCGGATCTTCAGTTACAGCCAGACGTGTTCCCGTTCGAACGGCATCAATGGACTCAGGTCTGATCACTTTGAATTGATCTGTGGGATCACAATAGCCGATCTCACAGTTATATATTTGAATTTTCGGATCGACAGTCACATCCCATTTCATATTGGGTGTGAAGGGCGAGATCTGATAGCTACCCTTAGGCGGTGCATTCAGTAGGACATCCGGCTTAGTTGGGGTCACCCAGACATTTCTCGTTCTTCCATTCTTATCCACGACCTGGCTCTGTTCATAGACCAAAAATTCAGCCGGGTCAAACCAAGCTTCAATTACACGACCTTCACTATCCTGCACCTCACGAACAATTGTCGGTTGCATAAGTTTGCCGCGATTTGCGATCGTGGCGCCCGACATCAAGACTTGAAGCGGCGTAGCCGTCACCAATCCCTGACCTACGCTCGCAATATATGTATCGCCAGTTGACCAGTTCTCGCCCTGGTTAATACGCTTCCACTGCGGGTCCGGGATCAATCCATTCTCTTCGCCTGGCAATTGAATACCAGTCCGTTCCCCATACCCCAGTGCCCGTGCATATTCACCTAAACGGATGATTCCCAAGCCCTCTTTAATTTCATCTTCAAAACCGCCGCCCAGTTTATAAAAACATACATTGCTTGAGTAGGCAATACAATGGAAAAAATCGAGGCTTCCGAAGCCAGCTTCATTGATCACACCCCTGCGATTGTAAATCCAATCCACGAAAGGACGAGAGTTTCTCTCCGTGCATGGATCAGTGGGCCGAAATTTTTCGCAAAGCACCAACTTCCCCGGTGCTTGAATAATGTCATTCGTACTGACCACGCCTTCATTGATGGCACCCGTAGCTGTGGAAAGTTTGAACACAGAACCCGGAGGCAGTTCGGCAGAGATCGCATTATTCACTAAGGGCGTACGCGGATCTTGACTCAATTGATCGTAGTAATACCCCGGAATAAAACGCGCCATGCGATTATTCTCAAAGGTTGGATACGAAACCATGGCAAGGATCTCGCCCGTTTTGGGATTCATGGCGATGACCACACCACTGGACATGTGGATCTCGCCTCCATAAAACGAATTGTTCCAGTAATCAATCTCATCCGTAAGCGCGGTGACTGCCGCTTTCTGAAGGCGGGTATCAATGGTCAACACCACATTATCACCGGCCTTGGTTTCAATGGGTGGTTCCAGGTTTCGAAGTACCTGTCCAGCCACATCGACCTGAACAACGCGCAGTCCGTTTGTGCCAAGTAATATATCATCCATGGACGTCTCGATCCCGGCATAACCGATCTTATCGCGGTTAAGCACAAAACGACGCGACTCAAAATCAGCCTGACGCGTAGCGGGAATCGGTCCAAGAAAACCGATGAGACTTGCCGTTAAAGAACCAGTGGGATAATCGCGGATCGGCTCGATCTCAACCGTCACGCCGGGCCAATCGGTGGATTTTTCACGGATCACGCGTGCAAGTTCTTCACTAATATTGCACTTGACGCGCACTGGTGTGTAGGGCGCGATCGAATCACCCAATTCCACGATCTGGGCAATGCCGGGTCCTGGGATACAAGCGCTGAAAAGTTTTGCGAACTCCACATCCCCTTCATTGACCGGCACATCGATCAATGCTGATAATTCACGATAAATATTTTGAATATCGGCATCATCATTGGGCAAAGCGGCTGGCGTGATCACTACATTGTACGAAGCAACGTTACGCGCAAGGATATATCCATTGCGATCATAAATGATTCCACGTGAGGCAGGGTCATTGATCTCTGATGTGTAATTTTCAACTGCCTGACCAAGCCAGGTTTGCACATCAACCACCTGCAGTGAAAACAAACGATAAATAAGCGCGCCTATTACAACAATGCCCAACGCATAAACGAACAATATGCGCCATAGCGGCACTTCCAACTTGTTAATGGACTGGGAACTCATTCAACCTCCGAAGCAGGGTATACCCACCGAGCCAGATCACGCATCACTGCAAATACAGGTATTGCAAGCAACATATTTAACAGGATACCTGGCAGGGTAATCAAGCCAAACGCATCAGCAATCGATAAGGATATACCTGAAAATCTTAACACCACTAAAGAAAAAACACTTAAACCAATCGTTCCAAGAAACGTAACACTAAACATCGCAAGTAAAGGCGCCTGCCATACTCGCCTTTGTAAAACTTGCGCCAACACGATCACCAAAATATAACTAGCAAGTGGAACCACCCATGAAATACCCGATACAAAGCCAACCAGAACCCCCGCGGCAATAGCCCAATGCCAGGCAGTCTCCACATCATCCTGCATTGCCCAGGCGGCAAGCATAACCAAGGGCAGATCAGCTGTGCCAGTCAGCAGGGTTACACGACTGACAATCGATGATTGCAGGATAACAGCCAAAAGGATCACCGGGACTGCAATTAAATTACGCATTGATTTATGGGATCGGGACCAGCGGAGAGAAATCAACAGGCTTGAAATCAATGATCACAAGTACAATTTGCAGACGATTGAAATCCACGACTGGCTGCACCGCCGCTTGTTGGAATAGATCAAAGTCACGGGTGCGGACATTGACAACCTGCCCGACGATCAAATCCGGTGGATATCCACCGCCCAAACCCGATGTCAAGACAAGATCACCAGGCTCCAGGGCAACATCTTGCGGGATCAAATCCAACGTCACATCACCAGTGACAGAACCGATCAAGGACGCATCGACTTCTGCATTCTGCAGGCGGACATTAACATTCGAAGCAGGATCAGTGATCAGCTGGACACGAGCCGCGTCCGCAATGACCGCATCCACGCGTCCCACCAAGCCTTGATTCGTCACCACCGGCATCCCGCGTTGAAGCCCATCATTGGAACCACGATTGATGATCACATATTGTAGAAACGGACTGGGGTCACGTCCAATGACCGCGGCTGCCCGATAGGTATTCTCAGGGCTTCCAGTTTGAAAGTCAACGAGTGCTGCCAGGATCTCTGTTTCGCCAACTGCTTGTTGCAATTGGATCACCTGCGCTTGTAACTCAGAAACTTCAGTTTCCAACTCGGTGTTACGTTGACGCAGTGACGCCATATCGCGCGGTGCATTTAGAAATTCTTGCAACGCCACAAAACGCGAAGAAAACCATGACTGCACAGTGACGAGCGAAGATGTGAAAACATTGGAGCCGCTGCTAAAGTAGCCCCCCAAGGCGAGCGCCATGATCCCCCCTACAATTAAAAAGATGATCGTTGTTTGAAGCGTACGTGAAAATAAATTCTTCATGTGAGTGTGCAATTACCGTTGCCTGAAGGCAACAACACATCAAACGCTATGGCGCGTGCTGCCGCGTTCCAAGCCGACCAAATACCGGCTTAACACATCAAAATCTTCAAAAACCATGCCAGCGCCACGCGCCACACAAGTCAAGGGATCTTCAGCCACCCATACCCGCAATCTCAATTCATCTGTCAGGCGATCCGCCAGTCCTTGCAACAAACCACCGCCGCCTGCCAGGCAAATACCTACGTCCATCAAGTCTGAAACGATCTCAGGCGGAACCTCATCCAACGCATCCCGGATCGTATCCACGATCACCTGCACAGAGCCAGCCAGCGCCTCACGCATTTCCACAGAAGAGATCTCAATACTCTCCGGCAAGCCAGTGACCAGATTACGTCCACGCACTTCCATTGTCTTCTCAGGTTGAAGTGGATAAGCGGAGCCGATCTTCCATTTGATCTGTTCGGCAATACCTTCGCCAACCAGCAAGTTGTATTTGTTTCTCAAATACTGAACAATATCCTGATCCATTTCATCGCCAGCCACACGTAAAGACCTGGAAGCCACCACACCACTCATCGACATGACCGCCACTTCAGTTGTGCCGCCGCCAATATCGACAACCATACTACCTTTGATCTCCGCGACTGGCAGACCCGCCCCTAACGCAGCTGCAATCGGCTCCTCGATCAAGTAACAGACTCGCGCCCCTGACGCCATGACCGCATCATAGACCGCGCGTTTTTCAACTTCTGTTACACCAGTTGGGATCCCCACCACCACGCGCGGACGCGGCAAAGGTACAACACTTTGCTCATGGACACGGCCGATAAAGTATTCCAACATCACTTGGGTAATATCAAATTCAGAGATCACGCCATCGCGTAATGGACGAATTACGGCCACGTTTCCAGGTGTACGACCCATCATTTCCTTGGCTTCCAAGCCAATGGCTAACGGTTGTCGCAATCGCTTATCGATGGTCACCCAGGATGGCTCATTAATCACGATCCCCTTGCCGCGCACATTTACCAACGTATTCGCGGTCCCCAGGTCAATTGCAATATCTAGCGAAAAAAGGCCCAAAAGCCAATTAATCGGATTAAACGCCAAAGCAGGCTCCTCAATGAGGTCAATATTCTTTAAACTACTTGCTAAGATATTATACCTAACAATTCGTATCCCCGTGGATTGTTGCGGTGTTAAAATGCACAGAAATCTAATTATCCTGTTCAAAATAAGGAGAAATCATGTCGAAAGTCGCAATCGTCACCGATAGTACAGCGTATATCCCTAAGGAACTCAGAGAAAAGTATTCCATCACGGTCGTACCCCAAGTGGTCATTTGGGAAAATGAAACCTTTGAAGATGACGTTACGATCACGCCTGACCAATTCTATACCCGGCTTAGGACAGCGAAAAAAATGCCGTCTACCTCGCAAGTATCTGTTGTGAACATGCAAAACGCCTTCAGCACACTGGCAGATCAAGGCTACGATGTGTTGGGGATTTTCCTCTCGGCAAAACTTTCCGGCACATATCAATCTGCAACTCTTGCACGCGAACAGTTGACCAGCGGCAAAGACAAAGTCAACTTCATTGACTCTGAAACAACTGCCATGGCAATGGGCTTTCAAGTACTTACAGCCGCGCGCGCTGCTGCAGATGGTGCTTCAAGCGCAGACTGTAAGGCGCTGGTAGAAAAAGCCCGCACGCACACTGGTGTTTATCTTACCGTGGATACCCTTGAATTTCTCCATCGCGGTGGTCGCATCGGAGGCGCCCAGCGTTTCCTTGGAACAGCGCTCAATCTCAAACCCATACTCACTGTAGAAGGTGGACGCGTGGAACCCGTTGAGCGCGTTCGCACCAGAAAAAAAGCGCTTGATCGCCTTGTTGAGATCATCGCTGAAAAATGTGCCGGCAAATCTCCGGTTCATATGGCAACGCTCCACGCCGATTCACATGATGACGCCAAATACTTGCTTGATCAAATCACGCCGTTGGTCAACCCAATTGAAGCTGTCTTTACTTCTGTAAGCCCAGCAGTCGGCGCCAATACGGGACCCGGTACAGTGGGACTCGCTTATATGGCAGGCATGTAAGTATCAATTTGCAGATCAAGTCATCCGCTTCGTTTCCATGAAGCGGATGACTTTTTGTTTACAGGTATAATTCAAGTATGAAACATCCAGACCCTCTGGTGATTGGCATCGCGGGCGGTTCAGGTTCGGGAAAAACAACCGTCGCGCAGGAAATCCTTCAACGCGTAGGGCGCGACCGCATCGCCTTCCTCCAACATGATTCCTATTACAAAGACCTCAGCGGACTCCCCCCCGCCCAGCATGCGGAAATCAACTTCGACCATCCCAACTCGCTCGAAACCGAACTACTGACTCAACACATCGCTTCATTGCGCGATGGGAAATCTGTTGAGGTCCCGATCTACGATTTCGCCACTGACAGCCGCACCAGCCAAACCTTCACAGTCCAGCCGCACCGCGTCATCATCGTGGAAGGCATTCTCATCTTCACCGAAGCTACATTACGCAACATGTTTGACGTAAAGATCTTCGTCGATACAGATGCCGATCTACGCCTCATCCGCCGCCTGGAACGCGATATTCTGGAGCGCGGCAGGTCCACCGAATCGGTCATCAAGCAATATCTACTCACAGTGCGCCCAATGCATTTGGAATTCGTCGAACCATCCAAGCGCTATGCTGATGTCATCATCCCTGAAGGCGGATTCAACCGCGCCGCAATGGACATGGTCGTGGCACGCGTGGAAGCGCTACTTAAGTAACGTGATACTGTCTTATGCTTAACATCTTTCCTCTTTCGTCTTTCAATTTATTTTTAGGAAAGAAGAAAGACGAAAGAAAGATAAACAATCATAAATTATCAACAAGGAGATATTAAATGGCAAAACAATGGTCTACCCCACCCGCAATGCAGATCGACCCGAAGAAAAAATACAAGGCTCACATGGAAACCGACAAAGGCACCATGGTCATCGAGCTCTTCGCAGACAAGACCCCCAACACCGTGAACAGCTTTGTCTTTCTTTCACGCGAAGGCTTCTATGATGGCGTGATCTTCCATCGCGTCATCGCCAACTTCATGGTGCAAGGCGGCGACCCCACCGGCACTGGCATGGGCGGACCTGGCTACAAATATGGCGATGAATTTCATCCCAGCTTGAAGCATGATAAGCAAGGCGTGCTCTCCATGGCAAACGCAGGACCCGGCACAAATGGCTCGCAGTTTTTCATTACCCATGGTCCCACCCCGCACCTCAACAACAAACACAGCGTCTTCGGTCAGGTCGTGGAAGGGTTGGACGTGTTGATGTCCATTCCGCCGCGCGACCCCAACAACCGCAACGCCCCCGCCGTGAAGATCGTCCGTGTCACCATCGAAGAAAGCGAATAAGCAAGATTCAATAAAGAACAACAAGAGCGCACAGTCGGTCACAAAGAAAACCGCTGTGCGCTCTTCACGCGTCAAGGTGAAAAAGACAGCGCCAAAAAGCGCCCCTCTAGAACCAACTCCGTTTCAACCTGAATTACCCAGCACCTTGAACGTTCAAACACCCGAACGTTCAAACATTCAAACCAATATCCTGCGCATACTTGCCCTGGTTGTCGTCATCGCAATCACTGCCTACATTATCTCCATTCGCAACCACGTGGAGGAGTTCAAACAGTACGGTTATCTCGGCATCTTCTTTGTGGCACTGCTTGCCAACGCAACGGTCTTTATTCCCGCGCCGGGCGTTGCGATCATTTACGCCATGGGAGCAGTCTTCAACCCACTTTACGTTGGGCTGATCGCAGGCACAGGCGGCGCCATCGGTGAACTCTCCGGTTTTCTCGCTGGCTTCAGTGGACAAGCAGTCATCGAACGCACACATATTTATGAACGCACCAAGCCGTGGGTGGAAAAATATGGTGGTTGGGCGATCTTATTTCTCTCAGCAATCCCGAATCCATTTTTCGATATAGCTGGTTTCGCGGCAGGCATTGCAAAAATGAGACTGCGAACTTTTCTTTTTTCAGTTTGGATCGGTCAATTGATCAAAATGACGTTGTTTGCCTATGCAGGCAAGTATTCCATCGAATGGATTTCCAATCTCATCAAATGAATATATGCTCGTTCGAGGGCTAAGCCCTCGAACGAGCATATCAACAAAAGGAGAATCATCATGTCTGATCACGCAAAGCTCGATTCGTATCTCGAAAAGCATCTCGATAAAAGTATTGCTGAACTTTCAAAGCTCGTGGCTCAACCAAGTATCAGCGCACAAGGGATTGGTTTGAAGGAATGCGCCAACCTGGTTGCCGATATGTTGCGCGCCCGCGGCTTCACAGCCGAAGTCATGGACACGGACGGCGCACCAGTAGTCTTCGCAGAACGCAAAGGCAAAACCGATAAAACCCTGCTGTTCTACAATCATTATGACGTGCAGCCGCCCGAGCCGCTTGAATTGTGGGAAACACCGCCCTTTGAACCAAGCCTGCGCGGCGGCAAGCTCTACGGACGCGGCGTCAGCGACGACAAGGGTCATATCGTTTCGCGCTTGCATGCCATCGATTCGATTCTCGAAACCGAAGGCGAACTGCCTTGCAACATCAAATTCATCATTGAAGGCGAAGAGGAAACCTCCAGCGTACACCTCCATGATTTCATCCGCGAGAATAAAGAGAAACTCAAAGCCGATGCCTGCATCTGGGAATTCGGCGGCGTGGATCATCGTGAAGTGCCCATGCAATATTTGGGACTGCGCGGAATCTGCTACGTGGAACTCTCTGTCGAATCACT
>CAZMQE010000052.1:0-15482 GCA_964568115.1 uncultured Anaerolinea sp. | reverse complement strand
GCGGCGTTTACCATGGGACCGGTTGTCATCATGATCGTTTATCTATTGGTTGCGCGTAAGTTGGGAGCTTTCGATGCGCTCTAAATCCTTCGGTGACAAACCCTCGCTTGGATTAACTCTCGGCGCGATTGGCGCATTACTCTTTTTACATGTGCCGCTATGGATCATTTTCCTATATTCATTCACTACGGATGAAGCGACATACTCCTTCCCGCTTCCTGGCTTGACCACGAAATGGTTCGGAGTCGCGCTTCAACGCACGGACCTTTGGTCTGCTCTCACGTTATCGGTTCAAGTGGCGCTGGTAGCGACCTTCTTCGCTCTCATCCTTGGTACATTGGCTGCTGCGGCGGTGTATCGCAGTGATTTCTTTGGCAAGGACGCGGTTTCGTTCCTGTTGATCCTGCCGATCGCTTTGCCGGGCATTGTGACAGGCATTGCCTTGCGTTCAGCGATTGGCACCTTGAACATCCCATTTTCGTATTGGACGATCGTCATCGGGCATGCTACGTTCTGTGTGGTCGTTGTTTACAATAACGTATTGGCGCGTTTCAGGAGAATGTCTGGCTCGCAGATCGAAGCCTCCATGGATTTGGGTGCGAATTCATTTCAGACATTTCGTTATGTTGTATTGCCCAATATCGCCACAGCATTGTTGGCTGGCGGTATGTTAGCCTTTGCGCTATCCTTTGATGAAGTCATCGTCACGACATTTACAGCGGGGCAACAGTCCACGCTGCCGATTTGGATCTTCAGCCAACTCGTTCGTCCGCGTGATCGCCCTGTGACGAATGTAGTTGCGACGATCGTGATCCTCATCACCTTTCTGCCGATCTTTTTTGCACAGAGAATCTCTGCGCAAAGTTCGGATACGGAAGGGGAGAATAAGTAAAGACTCTGGAGTGCAGGAGCTTGCTCCTGCACTTCGCGAAGCGGACAGCAAGCTGTCGGACTCCAGAATAATCTCGAAACAGAATCAACCGTCGGCTAAGCACGCAGCGGGCATTACATCCAGAAATTCATCGTTCAGAAATATTGACATCACAAGTTAACCAATTACAATTACCTTTAATACTTTAAAAGGAGAGTTCGATATTCTAACGACTCGCACGAGTGTGAATGAAGAGATGCTTGTGCCCTCTATCTAAATTACGCCACGAATAAAATCTGGCTTCCGCCGCCCTCCAACTAATACTTGGTGAGGCGGCGGGACTGCTTAACGTAATGCAGTCAACACAGTGGTTCAGAGCTGTTGTATTGGCTGTTTTTGATTCTGTGTTGCATGTCATTCTGAGTGTAGCGAAGAATCTCTGTGTTCATGAGGAGAGACCCTTCGCTAGCGCTCAGGGTGACATAATTGAAAAATGTGTTGTACTTTGGCGTGCGCGCCAAAGATTATTCTGGGCGAAATGCCTTCACCAAAACGAAAGGAAAGAATGAGCGGTCAGTATTATTCCCACCTAAACCCGAAATGTGATTCGGGCGAGTTTGCAGAGAAAGGCGGATGCGGGGTGTTTGCCCGCGAGCCGATCAAGAAGGGCGAGTTGATCAGTCTGTGGGGCGGAAGGATCGTGGCTGAAAGCGAACTCAACCCCAAGATGCAGTACTTCACGCAACGCATTCTTCAGATCGAAGAAGGCTTGTATCTCGAAGCGCCGCTGCCTTTGGAACCAACCGATTGTTTCAATCACTCCTGTGAACCCAATGTTGGGTTTTCGGGTCAGATCGGTTTGGTCGCCATGCGTGATATCCATGCAGGTGAAGAACTCAACTTCGACTACGCCATGTGCGACGGTTCGAACTATGATGAGTTCGATTGTTATTGCGGCAGTGAAAATTGCCGTGGACGTGTCAAGGGCACCGATTGGGCGCTGCCCGAATTATGGGAGAAATATGACGGCTACTACATGCCGTATCTCGCAAGACGCATCGAAGCGCTCAAAGCCAAGATGCACGTGCTCGCCTAAAAACATAAAACGGATTGCGCTGATTTTGTTACGCAATCCGTTTTATATTTAATTGTTTGAGAATGTAGACTTGATTTTTTTCGTTTCTGCGTGCGCTGCCATGGTTATGGGGTTATGCCCCAGAGTCGAATAGTTCCATCATAGGAACTAGATATTAATAATTTGCCGTCTGGGGTGAAGGCAAGGCTGGTTGTAGTGTTGGTATGCCCCTCAAGTTTCTTAAGTAGATTCCCGTTATTTACCTGCCATATATAAATAGCACCATCATCGGAGCCTGCCGCAAGAATTTCTCCATCGGGAGAGTACGCCAGGGAATTTGCATATACGCGCGGGGGCAGTTCAATGGTTTTTATGGCTTTGCCTTCGTCGACGCTCCACAAAATAATAGTGCCATCATACGAGCTTGAAGCCACTGTTTTTCCATCGGTCGAGAACGCTACGCTATAAATCTGCCCCAAGTGTTGCTTTAGAATATGCTTGGCGCTCCCGTTAATCATGTCCCAAATAATAACTATATTGTCATAAGACCCAGATACCAATCGTAAACCGTCGCTGGAAAACGCCAGGCTACTGATAGTATCGGTTTCGGCATATCCTGATAGGCTGTTGATCTTGCTAGAATCGGTGGTATCCCAAAGGTCAATCTTCGCCCCGTTAGGAATAGCCAGGATTGAACCATTAGGTGAAAGTGCCATGCCATCATTGTAGTAAATATAGGAAAGATCCCTAACTTTTGTTAAACTGCCATTTTTAAGATTCCAAATACCGATTCCCTCATTGGTATTGTATATCAGTTGCCCTGCGGTTGAGAACATGGGTGCGCCATTATAGACCGGCGTTGCTGATATTGTCTGAACTATATTCCCCTCTTCAATCTGCCACAGTTCTCCAAATTCGGAACCCGAGACCAGGAATTTCCCATCTGCTGAGATGGCTGCTTTGTTGGTGAAGCTTGAAAACCCGGTCAAGGATTCGACGACTGATCCCTGATTGAGATTCCATAAACTGAGAGACCTGTTTTCGACGGTCAATAATATGGATTCCCCGCCTGGTGAAACAGCTATCGAGCTTCCCCAGCCTGATGCGACAGAGTCCGGGAAGGAATTGACCAAACTCCCGTCGCTTATATTCCGAATTCTAATCAAACCGGCTTCATCGCTTCCAACGCGGTAAATAATATTTGTACCATCGGGAGAGAATGCTAAGGCTGAGATATATGTTCCATGACCTTCCAGGGTCAGTAGGGATTCTCCGCTTCTAGCTTCCCAAAGGATGATCGCACCGTCATTTGACGTAGATGCAATGGTCTTGCTGTCTGGGGAAAAAGTTATATAAGAAATGCGTGTTTGTTGGTCAGCAATAGTCCGTAACAGTGTGCCGTCGGCTGCATCCCATACGTAGATTTTTCCATCGCTTCCACCAACCCCGGCTACTAAAAGATTATCGGGAGAATAGGTCAGGTTTTGTAATGTCGAATCCGACACATCGTTGTTAAATTCATTCAACAAACTGCCGTCCTCAGCGCTGATGAGAGAGAGTTTGCGACTATAGTTTCCATTTGAATAGCCGGTTAACGCAACAGAAGATAAATCAGGCGCAATGCTCACGCTGTTGATGTTATTGAAGTTCCCTTCTATTCCTTTGATGAAGGCGCCGTCTGTGGTGCTGAACTTGAGTATATCGCCATGGTTTGAAACAGCGGTGATAGACTCCCCATCAGCGGAGAAGGCAATAGCGTTTATCTCTCTTGTAGTGTCAATAAATAGTATTTGCTTCAGGTTTTTCGCGTCGAGTATGTGAATTCCGATGGTTGTCGCCAAGGCAGCAAGCGTGCCATCATTTGAGTATATGGACTGGTTGATTCTGCCCTTGCCCCATCTTGCAACCTGCGCCAATTGATCCATATTCTGGATATTTATACCCTGCGATAAGGATGGAAGTTTTGTGCCCTCTAAAACGAGCGGCGTTGGCACAGGAGCATAGTTGAATTGATCATATGAGCTTGATACAGGCTCTCCCTGTGGAATGAAAGAGCTCTCTTCGGTGTTGCTTGGCTCTAAGGGTTGCTCTGATGATGGTGTGAATGTAGCGAATGATTCTGTTGCGTTATTATCGCGACGGAAAGCTGCCCAGGCAAACGCAATCGCCAGTGTAGCGATAATAGCGAAGGCGAGCCCGTAGCTTTTGAACTTGCGCGATTGAGGCGCGTTGTTTGCAATTTTAATGGACTGATTGGATTCGATTTGGGATGGTTCGAATCTTCCAATATTTTTTTCAGATATGCTGATTCCGTGTTCTATTGTCTCGGACCTGACGGATGGGTTGTTCCCATCGAAGGACGTATCAGGTATTGACCTCTGAATTGCCTGTGCAAAATCATCTCCGGTCTGGTAACGATCTTCGGGATTTTTTGCCAGTGCTTTGAGCAATACCAACTCAACAACTTCGGGTAAATTCGGGTTTAATTTTCGGGCGGAGGGGAGGGGGTCTTGGATATGTTTAAAAACAATGGCAACAGGAGTTTCAGCCATATAGGGTACGCGACCAGTAACCATTTCATACAAAATTACTCCAAGCGAATAAATATCGCTACGCTGGTCAACATTTGACCCCATTCCCTGTTCCGGAGACATGTATGCCGGGGTGCCCATGACCGTCCCGCTTGTGGTGATCTTCGTAGAAGCTATTGCAGCCATACGTGCGAGCCCAAAATCGGTTAACAGACAGTTGCCGCGTTCATCGATTAAAACATTACTGGGTTTTATATCCCGATGAATCATGCCGCGCGCATGTGCATAACTTAACGCTTCACCCAGCTGGGTTATGATTCGGCGCGTTTCAGGTAGTGACAATGGTCTTCTTTGTAGGAGCTCTGCCAATGTTCCACTATTGACGAAAGGCATGACAATATATGGATACCCATCCGCTTCGCCGTAATCAAATACAGGCAGAATGTGAGGGTGCTGAAGTTGCGCCAACATTTTTGCTTCGCGTTTGAAGCGGTTGACGAACTCTTCGGATGCCGACATGTGCCGTGGCAAAACTTTAATTGCAACGTAGCGTTCCATGTTCGGTTGATACGCCTTGTAAACTGCTGCCATGCCGCCTTCACCCAGAGGGGCGACGATTTGATAATGTCCGAATTGTTTTCCAGTTAGGTCTTCCATAGGTCACCTTTTACTATTGCCCAGTAGAACTTGGCGCTTTCTTTTCCCAAAACGGATAATTACTGTCTAATTATACTAAATGCACATGCAGATAATGCTTTTAATCATCATGCAATGCAAAATAGAAATGAATACTAAATATTCCACCAAAACCCTGATTTCTCTGCGGCAAAAGTTTGCAACAGATTGCGTAGTAAAATCAGCGCAATCCGTTTTATGTTTAAAACCTTTGCATTCCGAATTTTCATCGTTGCGCTTGTTCTGCGTTTGATTCCCGTTATCCTCGCGCGCGGACTGGGCATCGGGCTCGACGATATGTTCCAATACGACATGCTTGCGCGCAGTCTCGCCGGGGGACACGGCTTCCGCTGGTACGCTGAAGCAGACTTAAAACAACTCGCTTCATTCGTGGATTTCGACCTGACCAGCGTTAAGGACTATGATCCCGCCCTGGGCATTCCCACTTCGTTCCGTGCGCCACTATACCCAACTTTTCTTGCCATCGTCTACTTCTTCAGCGGAACAGGTTTCTCGCGCTTCTTTGCTGCACGCATAGCGCAAGCGATTTTTCTCGGCGCGCCGCTTGCGCCGTTGACGTATTGGGTGGCGCAACGCCTATTTCCTCTTCCTTCTACTTTGATCACTGAACGAGGCAGGCTGAAGGAAAACATGGCTCGCATGGCCGCCTGGATCGTGGCGGCGTATCCTATGCTTTTGGTTTACCCACTGGGGCTGGGAACTGAGAATCCTTTTTTTATTCTCCTGCTTGCCTCCTTTCTCTTTCTTCTTATCTCTATCGAGAAACCAACCACAATAAACCTTCTGCTTTCTGGATTTTTCCTTGGTCTTACCACGCTCACTCGTTCAGTTATTCTCCCTTTTGCGGGGTTGGCGATTCTTTGGATTTGGTTTGCAAATAAACAGAAACGCGGCGCGATTCTTGTAGCGATTGCTTTTGCTCTGACGATTACCCCGTGGATTGTTCGCAATTCACTGTTGCATCATAAACTAACTGGCGTGGAGACTTCCATGGGCTATAACCTATATCTTGGTTATCACCCAAACGGAAATGGCTCGTTTGTCTTTGGTCCATCTTTAGATTTGCTCCCGATTTTGGATGACGCTGAACGCGATAAGGTGGGCACGCAAAAAGCCGTCGAATTTATCAAAGCTCAGCCCGAAAGATTTATTCCATTAGCCTTCAATCGGCTGGGATTTTTCTTCGGGCTTGAAAAGCGCGTCCTTATGTATTTCTACGGGAACGATATTATCGGATATATCCCGCTTCCGTGGTTGTTGACCATTTCTGCGATACTGCTATTGCCGTTCGTTTTTATTTCAGTGTTGGCGGCTTTGGGATTATCCCTCCTGCGTTGGAAGCCCGAGCATATTTTGCTTGGCTTATTGCTGGTCAGCTATATCCTTCCGCATGTGCTTATTCTTTCTGAAGACCGGTTTCATCTGGCATTGATACCGTATATTGCCATTCTGGCATCCCAAGTTTGGGTCAATGGGTTTATGCCTTTACATGTCCACTGGAACGAATCCCGGATTGGGAAGATCATGGTCGTTTTTGCATTATGTGCGGCGATTCTCCTGCTTACCAATTGGGGGCTTGAACTTAACCGTGATGCAGATAAAATAGCACAGCTTCTCAGCCTCACAGGTAATCAATCCTATTTCCCGTACTAATTCCTATTCTCTGCTCTCTATTCATCTAAATTATGAAATATCTCCTCGGCGAAAAACTAAAATTTGACTGGAAGATCGTGATCATTACAATCGTATCCACGCTTCTGTTGATGGTGGATTTTTATCACAGGCTCACTCCCTACAAATACTGGGATCGCGTCATTCTGTATCTTGTTATTCCGTTGGTTGTTGTTCTTTTCATCTTCCGTGAGAATCCCAAAGAATATGGTTTTGGACTTGGTGATTGGAAAGCCGGATTGATCATTACCGCCATTGGTATTCTCTTTATGGCTCCAGTGATTTATTACTTGGGGCATGGTGATGAATCCATGCAGCAATATTACCAACCGTATGTGAACGGACTTCCCTGGACGACCTTTCTGGATTTGATCGGCTGGGAATTCATCTTTCGTGGTTGGATCTTGTTCGGTTACGCCCGCAAATTTGGACCCGAGTCGCTTTGGCTGCAAGCTGTCCCATTTGCACTGATGCATAATGGCAAGCCCGAAGTGGAGACGCTCTCTACCATTTTCGGCGGCTTCGCATTTGGCTGGGTCGCCTACAGAACGAAATCGTTTTTGTATCCGTTTATTATCCATTGGTTTATCGCGACATTTATTATTATCGTTGCCGCAGGATTAATTTAATGCCTAATTACAAACTCCGTCCTGCACGGGAATCAGAATCAAGCCAAATTAAAGATCTAATTCGTTTGGTCGGAATCAACCCGATGGACTTGGATTGGAAGCGTTTTGTCGTCGCTGTAAATGATCGCGATGAAATGATCGGTTGTGGTCAGATCAAGCCGCACGGGACGGAAATCCTTGAATTGGCTTCGATTGCGGTATATCCAGAACATCAGGGGCAGGGTGTGGCGAGCGCCATTATTGAGTATTTGCTTGCCGACAGTCCGCGTCCCATGTATTTGATGTGCGAATCTTCGCGCGGGTCGTTATACGAGAAGTTCGGTTTTCAGGCGATTGAGTACGCTGAGATGCCACGCTATTTTCAACGCATTACCAAATTAGCCGGGTTGATGACCGCGCTTGCTCGCAGAGATGCGCGCCTGCTGATAATGAAGTTGCAGTAAAATAACCCCAATGCAAAACTTAAAGTCAATTCTCTATATGGCGTCTGGTGTATTGTTCGGGTTGTTCATTGCTGTTCTGGTGTGGGTGGTTGCCCGCAACCCTAGTGGGCAGGCAGTGACGCTGCGCCCGGTGCCCACTGAAAAACCGCTCGTTGTCCATATTACTGGGGCGGTGCCGCGCCCAGGCGTGTACGCGTTGGCTCAAGGCGCACGCGTGCAGGATGCCATTTCAGCCGCAGGCGGATTTTTGGCAGAGGCTGAAAAGACCGGTATCAATCTTGCGCGCGCGCTGGAAGACGGTGAGCAATTAGATATCCCGTATGTTGAAGGTGCCTCTCCGGTAATTACTGAGGCACCGGCTGTTCCGGCAACGGAGGCTCCCATAAGCACTGAGTTGATCAATATCAATATCGCTTCGCAGGCTGAACTTGAATCATTGCCGGGGATCGGTCCGACCACTGCGCAGAAGATCATTCAATACCGCGAACAAAATGGTCCATTCCTAACCATTGAAGATATTATCAATGTTCCGGGCATTGGTCCGGGCACGTATGAACGGATCAAGGATTTGATCACAATTGGTCCATAATATTCGTTTTCCGCAATTACAAATTTAAATCAAAAGCTCAGCCATGCAATCTGCATGGCTGAGCTTTTGATTTGTAGTGCTTTACACCGCGAATGGATTAGCTGAAGTAGATATCATCCGAACCGCAGAACCCGCCCGTGATCTCATAAGTAATGCCGTATTCTGCAGATAGTTCGAAACCTCCCAGCGCCTCATATTCTCTCCAAATCGATTCGGGCACAGCTCCCGAATATACTAGTTCGCCATATTCGTACTCATTATAGTTGTACCAATGAGCTTCGCCCTCATCGCAATACGTATTTGTAGGGAATTCGCCGTAAAAACTAATTCCCGCCAGGGTGCCTTGGAAGCTTTCACCCTGGTATTGAGCCAGCTTTTTGGCTAGCACACAGCGGACATCGGTTGTGTCATTGACGAAATTGCAATAGATATTCTGGTCGCTTGAGTGGGCAAAAAAGGAGCTGTTCTTGAGATCGCTCTCGGTCAGCCCGGAGGTCTGGAACATAAGCACAACTCCACCTGGCTGGTATTTAATGCTAACAAGGGTTATGCTCTTGCCGTTTTGGGCTGGGGCGGCAAATACTGTGGATGCAAACACTGCCATAAGAACAAGAACAACAAATACAACTGAAATACGTTTTTTCATTTTCATCTCCTAAACAAAATTTTGTCGAACTGCAAATGGAATTATATTTATTAATGGGACAAGAACAATCCATATAATTTTCAGGTTTGCAAGTTCTTGAATTTCTTTGCATAACCGTTAAATGAACAGCCCGATGTCTCAAAACATCGGGCTGTGTTTTTATTCTTTACGTCCATCCCATGTGGACCAGTTTCGCTTGTCGCGCGTAAGCAGGGTATCCGCTTCTGCAGGACCTCTTGAGCCGGGTTCATATGTTGGAAGTGATTGTTTTTGTGTATCCCATGTTTCCATGATGGGATCGATCAATCCCCAGGCAGTTTCCACTTCATCGGCACGGGTGAACAGCGATGCGTCACCAGTCAGTGTGTCCAATAAGAGACGCTCATATGATTCGGGGATCGCTGTTTTGCCAAATGAATCGGCATAGTGGAATTCCATATCCACAGAGCGGAGTTGGGCAATGGTGTCGGGAACCTTCGCTTCAAATCGCCAGTGGACACCTTCATCAGGCTGCAGATAAAGCACCAACATGTTTGGAGTGATGTGTTCTTTGGCGTTGGGAAAGAGTAAGTGGGGCGGTTCTTTGAACTCGATCGTGATCTGCGAAAGCTTTTCCTTCAATTTTTTACCGGAGCGTAAATAGAACGGTACACCCTGCCAGCGCCAGTTATCGATCTGCAAGCGGACTGCGGCGTACGTGGGGGTCGTCGAAGCTGGGTCAACACCCTCCTCGTTGAGGTAGCCTTTGTATTGCGCCCGCACTGTGTTTTGCAGGACTTCATCTGCCTGCATGGGGCGGATCGAGCTTAAGACCTTTACCTTCTCGTTGCGCAGGGCGGTGGCATCAAAGGAGGCAGGCGGCTCCATGGCAACCAGGGTTGTGATTTGCAGAAGGTGATTTTGAAACATATCGCGCACCACGCCGATACCATCATAGAAGCGGGCGCGATGCTCCACACCGACTTCTTCAGCCACGGTGATCTCGACATGGTCAATGTAGTTGCGATTCCAGAGCGGTTCAAAGATCGTGTTGGCAAAACGCGTGACCAGGATATTTTGTACCGTCTCTTTGCCGAGGTAGTGGTCAATGCGATAGATCTGATTTTCGTTGAGCGTTTTATGGATCTGTTCATTCAGACTACGCGCGGAAGCAAGATCCGTGCCGAAGGGTTTTTCGATAACGACCCGCCGCCAACCGTTATATTCAGTGAGCTGATCGGTCAGTCCAAGCAGGTCAATAATGTTCGGAAAGACCCCCGGCGGAGTTGCCATGTAATAGATGCGATTGCCAGAATTGATCTCCCAGCTTTTCAGAAGTGTGCCGAGCTTTTTGAAATCTGCCAGATCGGTGTAGCGCCCTTGTTGGTAAGCCAGATTTGATGCGAAGGCAGACCATTCATCCGCTTTGAATTCAAATGAGGCAAATTGCTTAACACCTTCTTCAAGATGCGCGCGAAATTGGTCGTCCGAAAAAGTGGTGTTGCCATAGCCAACAATGCGGAATTGTTTTGGCATGCGGCCCTTGCGATAGAGATTGAACAGCGAAGGCACAAGTTTGCGTTGGGTTAGATCACCCGAAGCGCCGAAAATAACAATAGAAGTTGGTAAACCGTTATCCATAATTTATACCACCCGTCATTGCGAGGGCCACGCCCTCCTCGCAATGACGAAATATTTCTTACTCTGCTTTCTTGATCGCGTGCCCGCCGAATTGATTACGCAGTGCTGCTAGCATGCGTGCGGAATAATTTTCTTCATCGCGGCTGGCAAAGCGCATTTGGAGGGCAAGCGTGATAATCGGTGCGGGAACATCCAGGTCAATGGATTCGAAAACAGTCCAGCGGCCTTCACCAGAATCAGCCACCCAGGGCTTGATGTCTTTGAGTTGCGTGTCTTCATCCAGAGCGTTCGCAGCGAGATCTAATAGCCACGAGCGGACAACGCTGCCATGCTGCCAGATATGTGAAACCTGCGAAAGATCGAGCCCGAATTCCTCTTTCGCTTTCAAGATACTGAAACCTTCCGCGAAGGCTTGCATCATGCCGTATTCAATACCGTTGTGGATCATTTTGACAAAATGGCCTGCGCCATGTGGACCCACCAAGCCCCAGCCTTTATCTGCCGCAGGAGCCAACGTCTCGAAAATGGGACGCATCTTTTCTGCGACTTCGGGCTTGCCTCCGATCATCAGGCTGTAGCCTTCGCTGAGCCCCCAGATGCCGCCACTGGTGCCGCAGTCCATGAAGTCGATGCCTTTGGGTTCAAGCTGTGCTGCATGACGGGCGGAATCTTTGTAGTTTGAGTTGCCGCCGTCAATGACGATGTCGCCTTTGCTCAATAAATTCGATAGTTTGTCGATCGTATCGTCGGTGGGTTGACCCGCAGGGACCATAACCCAAACGATGCGCGGTGCGTTCAATTTACTCACAGCTTCTTCGAGCGTATGCGCGCCTTCTGCGCCATTGCTAATTGCTTCATCAACTGTTGAAGCTGTGCGCGCATAACCAACCACACGATGCCCGCCGCGCACGAGACGTGTTGCCATGTTCAAGCCCATCTTGCCTAATCCGATCATTGCTAATTCCATATATACCTCCAATAATTTCATGTCGTTGCGAGGAGCCCTTCAGGGTGACGTGGCAATCTCCTAATTGTGTAGGAGATTGCTTCGGGCGGAAGAGCACACCGTACTTGCGTTCGGTGCAAGTGTCGCCCTCGCAATGACATGGTGATTTACCCTTCACAAAATTTGGTTATTAAACTTCTTGGCAGCTTGCCTGCTGCATCTTCATCTACCAGCCAGATCAACTCGCCGTTTTTGGGGTCGATCCGTTGGGCGGGATAGAGTTCTGGGTTGTAGCGGTCGCTGAGTACTTTTGCCAATGTGACCGCTTTTTTATCGCCGGTTGCCATGAACGCAACCATGTATGCCTGGTTGAAAACAAGTTGCGTCAGAGTCACGCGATTGGCAGGGCGGTCTTGATAATGAGCGGTGACCGGCAGGGTTGCTTCCGTGACATCCACGCGCGAGCCGGGGAATAACGAGGCGGTGTGTCCATCTTCGCCCATGCCGAGGTACACCAAGTCAAAGCGTGGAAACTCGAGCGGGGGAGAGGCGAAGCGGCTCAAAGTGAGGGCATAGTCTCTCGAAGCCTCGGCAGGTTCAAGGTCGCCTTGGATGCGGTGGATATTTGAGTCCGGTATGGGAACGTGACTCAACAACAAGTCCCGCGCCTGTCCGTAGCTGCTGCCCGGGTCGTTGGGTGGGACGCAGCGTTCATCACCCCAGAAGATGTGTGTTTTGTTCCAATCAACTTTGTCGCGGTATTCTGTGGCAAGCAGTTGAAAGAGACGCGTGGGCGTGCCGCCACCGTTCAGTGCAACGAGAAAACGATCGCGTGTTGTAATGGATTGTATGGCTTGCTCAACAAAAATATTCGCTGCATGATGGCTGAGAAAGTCTGTATTTTGGAAGATGCGAATATCGGGTTTCATACGTGTCTTGTTGGGTTAGGAGTGGATAATTTTTGATATAGGAACCAGGCGGAAGTTCTGTTGCGTTTATCATCATGACCATCGCGGCGGGCGAGGAGAGTCAAACGGGTGGAGATTAGGTTCAAGCCCGCCTCATCCAGCCCGGGTCCGGAATGAAGCGGATCTGGTTTGAAGAATCCGTACATAAGCCAGAATCCGTTTGGGACGAGGACATGATCTAGTTGTTTAAGATATTTTTCCTGCCCGTCTTTGGAAATACCATGGAAACAGCCGAGATCAAGCACAAAGTCGAAGGGACCGGTGATGCCGTTTAATTTCGTGGCATCGTTAACCGCTACAGTCGCTTGAATATCGGCATTTTTGATTTTCTGTTTGGCGAGTTTGATGGCGCGTGGGGCAAAATCCACGCCGGTCACTTGCCAGCCAGCCTTTGCCAGTGTGATAACGTTCGTGCCCGTGCCACAGCCCATATCGAGGGCGCGACCGGGTTGATGGTCTCTTATGAACTCCAGTAATTCGGGGGGACTGATGCCTGTATCCCAGGGAGGCTGGCTGAAATACCAATATTGGAATTGTAGGCGACGGAGCAGATTTTGCACTTTGGCTATTGGTTCTAAGTTAAATGTCATTCTGAGAAGGTGACGGTTCTTACTTTGACAATTCACTTGAGTTCTTTTACAATCATGCGACTAGCTTTATATCCTACTGAATGGGAAGGGCTTTTTCATGAAAGAGTATACCACCGAGTTTCTTCGCAACGTCGCGCTGGTGTCACATGGCGGCGCGGGCAAGACGATGTTAGCGGAGGCATTTCTACATGCGACGGGGGCGACCACCCGCCTTGGCAAGGTTGAGGACGGGACGACGGTTTCAGATTATGATGATGAGGAACACCGTCGCAGGATTTCAATTTATTCCAGTGTAATTCCCATAGAGCACCGCGATCACAAGATAAATGTTATTGACGCGCCAGGCTACACCGATTTCGTGGGCGAGATGATCTCTGCCTTGAGTGTGGCTGATGGCGCGCTTATTTTAGTGGATGCCGTTGCGGGTATTGAAGTGGGAACCGAACTTGCCTGGCGTTATGCGGATGAGTTCAACCTGCCGCGTTTCTTTGTGATCAATAAGATGGACCGCGAGAACGCCGACTTTGAGAAGACCTACGCCGCCATTGAAGAATTTGTAGTGGCGCACGGCAAGCGTGTGGTGAGGGTTCACATCCCGATCGGCGAAAAGCAGAATTTCAAAGGCGTGGTGGATGTGATCGGTATGAAAGCCTATATGGGCGATGGCAAAACGATCGCCGAGATCCCTGCCGATATGCGGGAAATGGCGGAAGCTGCGCATTTTGCGATGGTTGAAGATGCGGCAGAAGGTGAAGATGAATTGATGGAGAAGTATCTTGAGAACGGCTCCCTCACCGACGCTGAAATGGTGCGTGGATTGGAAGATGTGGTCTGGGCTGGTCAATTTGTCCCCATCTTTTGTGCGGCGGGTGCGCGTGAGATCGGCACGATTGCCTTACTGAACGACATCATTGACTTGATCCCTTCGCCGTTGAATGCTCCCAAGCGCATGGCGCAGGGCAAAGATGGTGAAGAGGAGTTGAAACCTGTCGATAATGGACCTTTGGCGGCTTATGTGTGGAAGACGACCGCCGACCCGTTCGTCGGCAGGATGTCGTACTTCCGTTTGCTTTCCGGTTCCATGCAGGGCGATGCGCATGCGTGGAATCAAAACAAGGGTGTGGACGAGCGTATGTCTGGCCTGCATTTCCAGCGCGGGAAGGAAGCGATCCCAGCGAAGACCATCCATGCTGGTGATATTGCGGCTGTTTCAAAATTGGCAGCGACATCTACCGGCGATACCTTATGTGATAAGGGTCATCCGCTGACGGTTGCCAAACCGCATTTCCCGGCTGCTTTGTACCGCGTAGCTGTCACGCCCAAGAGCCAGGCAGATGCGGCGAAGATCTCTCCAACGCTGACCAAGTTGAGCGATGAAGATATGACGCTCACCTGGCAGAACGATCCCATTACCCATGAAACAGTTTTGCAAGGCATGGGCGACCAGCACATTGATGTTGCGATCAACCGCGCGCAGAACAAGTTCCAGGTCGGTTTGGCAACTCATCAACCCAGGATTCCGTATCGTGAAGGAATCACGCGTAAAGCCAGTGCTCAATATCGTCATAAAAAGCAATCGGGTGGTTCAGGGCAATTCGGTGAAGTGCATTTGCGTATCGAACCGTTGCCCGAAGCTGATTTTGAATTCACCGATGAACTCGTGGGTATGAACCTGTCCAAGTCTTATTTGCCGCCGATCGAAAAAGGCATCAAGGCAACGATGGAACGCGGTGCGTTTGCCGGTTACCCCATGAGCAATGTGAAAGTGATTGTGTATGACGGCAAGGAACATGAAGTGGATTCCAAGCCGGTGGCGTTTGAAATTGCCGGACGCGAAGCCTTCAAACTTGCCGTGCATGATGCGGGTCCCGTGTTGTTCGAGCCGATCATGAACGTACGTGTGACCATTCCCGATACGAACATGGGCGATGTGATGAGCGACCTCAACACCCGCCGTGGACGTGTACAGGGCACGGATTCGGAACACGGCAGCACGGTCATTGTGGCGCATGTGCCGATGGCGGAAATGACGCGCTACACTACGCAACTCCGCTCGATCACGGGTGGACGCGGCTACTTCGCGATGGAATTCGATCACTACGATGTAGTGCCGAACCAAATTGCTGCCACCATCATTGAAGCACACAAGAAAGAAATGGAAGCGAAGAAGGAAGAGTAACCAGCAAGTACACAAGTACAAAAGTAGA
>CAZMQE010000051.1:12160-15501 GCA_964568115.1 uncultured Anaerolinea sp. | reverse complement strand
TTAGTGGTGATGTCCTTCTTCGTGGACATGTCCGTGTTCCAATTCTTCTTCATTCGGCTCACGCAACGCCACAACCTTCACACTGAAGTGCAACTCTGCACCAGCCAAAGGATGATTGAAATCCAGACGCACCGTATCACCTTCGATGCTATCCACACGCGCATAACGCGCATGCCCTTCCTCATCGCGGACCGTTAATTCCGTATCCACTTCCAGCGGCATATCCTTTGGGAAGTCTTTTTTCGGCACGTTCATAAAGGCATCTTCGTCGAACTCGCCATAACCATCTTCCGGCTGGACAACGACATCCTTGCTATCGCCGATCTTCATCCCCATCATCTCACTTTCCAAACCCGAGATGACATTGCCATACCCAACCAGGAACTGCAACGGACCTTGTCCGTCTGATGTATCCAACAATTCGCCATCCACATGGAGTGAATACTCCATAGAAACTACCACGCCATCCTGCACTGTATCTGTACTCATTATGTATCCTTTCAATAGCCGGTCTTAATATAGTTACCGACAAGTCCGCCCATTGTACACGTTTTTTATTTCGACACCAGTTTTTAAACATAAATAATCTGTATGAAATATCTGCCCGCCAACAAAATGTAACAAAGACATCATTGACAACACTTGGAACAGGTGTAAAATCCTGTTCATTAACCCGGCCTATAAATAAACATTTGGATAACAGACCCTGTGCTCGAACATTGATTGCGTAGATCAATGTTTTTTCTATAAACCACTTTGAGGAGAGTGTATGAAGAAAGCAGTCAGGTTTCACAACGTTATCGTTGCGTGCTGAGTCGGATTTGGAATGATCGGAGAGAGTTCCAAATCCAACCCGACTCGCATCCGACCCAACACCTTTTCAGTAAAATAACCGATGACGAATCTGCCCTAGTTGTCCCGGTTACGCAACCCCCACCCCCGCAATCAACGGGGTGTTTTTATTTAGGCAGTGCATTGCCTCAGGAACTCAGCAACAAAAACATATTCAAGCATAGGAGAATAAGCATGAAAAGAACCAACTTGGCAATTAGTTTGATCGCCATCATCGCCTTAATTGCTGGCGTGGTCTTATTTACAAGACCATCTCAAACAGCCCCTTCCCGGTTTGCCCCGCTCGCGCCCAACGGAGCATCCAGCCAGGCATCCATACTTGGGAAAGATGGCAAAGGCGACAAAGAGGAAGAGGTCAAAGAAGTTAAGCATGATACTTCCGCTCCATTGAGTTCCATCACTCCACTCAAAGGCGAACATAATGGCAAGGATGCCGACATGGATAAAGTCTTTATCCTGCCCGGCCGCGGCAGCACCTTGGATCTAAATGCCCCCGTGCAATTGGATGCCGCTGTACAAGCCGCACCCATCGCGCCCGATGCACCGGTGACCATCGCCAACTTTGATGGCGTTACCAACGTCAACGGTGTATTACCTCCCGATACAAACGGTGATGTGGGTCCCAACCATTACATGCAGTGGGTTAACCTCACCTTCGCGATCTACAGTAAAACCGGCACCCTCCTCTATGGACCAGCCGCAGGCAACACCCTTTGGAGCGGCTTTGGCGGAGTTTGCCAAACTCGCAATGACGGTGACCCGATCGTACTCTACGACCATCTTGCCGATCGCTGGATGGTCAGCCAGTTCGCGGTCCCCGGCGGCACATCAGGCTATCATCAATGTATTGCCGTTTCACAGACAGGCGACCCCACCGGCGCGTGGTATCGCTATGACTTCCTGTGGAGCAACACCAACATGAACGACTACCCCCACTTCGGCGTTTGGCCCGATGGCTATTACATGGCTGTGCATGAATTTGCCAACGCCGCCACCTGGGCTGGTCAGGGCGTAGCCGTCTTCGAACGCGACAAGATGTTGCTCGGTCAAGCAGCACGCATGGTTAAGTTCAACCTCTTCAGCACCGACCCGAACATGGGCGGCATGCTCCCCACTGATCTCGATGGTCCCGCCCCTGCCGCTGGAACACCGAACTACTTCGTCGAACCCGATGATAACGCTGGCGGCTTCCCCCAGGATCAGATTCAGATCTGGGCATTCCATGTCGATTGGGCAAACACTGCCAACTCCACCTTTACCCGCACCACAACATTGGCAACCGCCGCCTTTGATTCCAACATGTGTAACGGTGCCCGCACCTGTATTCCTCAACAGGGCACCACCGCCAAGTTGGACGCCATCGCCGACCGCGCCATGTACCGCGCACAATATCGCAACTTCGGTGGCTACGAAACCATCGTCATGAACCACACCGTGGATGCCACCGGCACCGACAGAGCCGGCATTCGCTGGTATGAACTGCGCAACACCGGCGGTGCAGGCTGGGGTATCAACCAACAGAGCACCTTCTCACCCGATGCCACTCATCGCTGGATGGGCAGTATCGCCATGAACGGTAGCGGCGATATGGCAATTGGCTATTCAGCCTCGAGCAGCACCATGTACCCCGCTATTCGTTACACGGGTCGGCTCGCAAGTGATGCCCTCAATACCATGACCCAAGGCGAAGGCACCCTCATCGCAGGCACCGGCGCGCAAACTCACACAGCAGCACGCTGGGGTGATTACAGCATGCTGGCTGTAGACCCAACCGATGATTGTACGTTCTGGTTCACCAGCGAATACGTTCAAACAACCGGCAGCGCTCCATGGCGCACCCGCATCGGCTCCTTCAAACTTGCCGACTGTGGCGCTCCAGGACCCACACCCACACCCGGTCCTACCAACACGCCTCTGCCCCCAACGAACACACCGATTCCGCCTACAGCCACTAATACACCCGCACCCACAACCAGCACTGGCTTCCTTTCACCCTCTGCGAATGCCGCAGTCACTACCAGCGCCGGTGACAACAATGGCTATCAGACCACTCCTGCGAACGCCTACGACAACAACAGCGTTTTCGCGGTCGATACCAATAGTGGTTCGAATAACAACACATCCTGCACAAACGCCGGTAAAGACAAGCATAACTTCTATAACTACAACTTCAATATAAACCCAACGGCTGTCCAAGGCATCGAAGTCCGTCTTGATGCGCGTGCAGATGCCACGAACGGCGCCCCCAAGATCTGTGTACAGATCTCGTGGGACGGCGGCACAACCTGGACAACTGCCAAGAGCACAACCACACTAACCACAACGGAAGCAACTTATATACTGGGCAGCGCCAGCGACACATGGGGACGCACCTGGTCATCTGGCAACTTCAGTAACACCAACTTCCGGGTCCGTGTCATTAATGTGGCAAGCAATCAGCAGCGCGATTTCTCGCTTGACTATATCGCCGTCAATGTGACGTATCAGCC
>CAZMQE010000051.1:7223-12060 GCA_964568115.1 uncultured Anaerolinea sp. | reverse complement strand
AAAAAGCTGGATGCGCCAACAACGCATCCAGCTTTTCATTTGATAAAGACCCGTCTCATTCCCAGCCGAAACCTGCTCCCGTCCGAAAAAACTTCTCTCCACCTCCTCCTCTGCTCTCATCTACTGTGTACTGATAACTGTTCACTACCTTTTGCCTTCCACATTCATCCTTCATCCTTCTGCCTTCATCATTTACAATAGCTCCATGCACTCCGACCTCTGCCTGCCCTGGTACTGGGAATTTGATATTGACTTTGTCCAAATGGTTGAACGCGCCTGCCTGGAACAGGGCTTAACGCTCTGGCAGATCACACCCGATAATTTACTTGAATCCATCAACGCCTTGTATCAAGGCGAAAGAACTTTCAACACCTTGCTTGATCGTTCTCAAGGCGAAGACCGCTTCCTGCCCATCAATCGCTGGGCAAAGGAATATAACAAAAAGCGGATCAATCCCACCGAGGTTTCCAAATGGTCTGAAGATAAAGCTACAATGCATCTCGAGCTTATCACCGCCGGGGTTCACACACCGCACACGATCCTGCTGGCGCCCTTTCTTGAACAGCCAGTCCTCCCCACTTTGGACTTGACGCCGCTTGGCAGTCAATTCGTCATCAAACCATCCAACGAAGGCGGCGGAGAAGGTGTCATCCTCGGCGCGTTCTCACTTGAACAGGTACTGCGCGCCCGCATGGAATTCCCCGAACAAAAATATCTGCTTCAATCCACTGTCGTTCCTCGCACCATTCAGGGACGCCCCGCCTGGTTCCGTGTGTTCTATGCCGTTGGTAAAACCTATCCCTGCTGGTGGCATCCACTAACGCATGTCTATGCTGAGGTGACCCCCTCTGAAGAAAACCGTTACGAATTAGCTCCGCTTCACGACCTCACTCGTCGTATCGCATCCATCTGCAAGTTGGATTGGTTCACCACCGAGATAGCGCTCACCCTCGAAGACTTCGTCGTCGTCGATTATGTCAACGATGAAATTGACACGCGCATCCAATCCAAAGCCGTAGACGGTGCACCTGATGGAATTATGCAAAGCATTGCATCCCAACTGGTGACCATCGCAAAAGAAAATCAGTAAAAAAACGCCGAAGGCGTGAAATGATTGTAGAATTTAGAAATGGTTTTATACCAACCCCGAAGGGGTGACACAGATTTTGTGTAGCAAATCATGTCATCCCTTCGGGATTTTTCATAACTGACATCCAAGCTAGAATCCTTTCATCTGTTTCGACAAGCTCAACACACCGCCTTCGGAATTTATCCAACCATCATACATAAGGAGTCATTATGACCAAACCCCGCGCCCGCGACCTCGGTATTCCGTTTGAAGGTACGCCCGGAAAGTACAACGCCATCACCGATGTGGACGGTATCACTGTTGGCTATAGCACCATCATCGAAAACGAATCAGCGCGCACTGGCGTAACCATCATCCACCCACGCGGACGGGACAATCACGAGCCTGTGTTCGCGGCATGGTTTCCCTTCAACGGCAACGGCGAGATGACAGGTTCTGCCTGGGTCGAAGAAGGCGGCTTTCTCGAAGGTCCGATCGGGATCACGAACACACACTCGGTTGGAGTCGTGCGCGACACGATCATCGAATGGCAGGCGGAGCACGGCAAGATCTTTCAAGGCTGGTCATGTCCGCTGGTGACAGAGACCGCCGACGGCTGGCTCAATGACATGAACGCCTTCTTCGTCAAACCTGAACATGTCAGAGCAGCTTTGGAGAACGCTGAATCAGGCTCGATCGAAGAAGGAAACGTGGGCGGTGGCACCGGCATGTTATGTTATGAGTTCAAAGGCGGCACGGGGACTTCATCCCGCAAACTCCCCGAAAGCATGGGTGGCTGGACGGTGGGCGTGCTGGTTCAAACGAACTTCGGCAGACGCTTCCAATTGACGGTTGCTGGCGTGCCAATTGGCAAACACCTCAAAGATGGCACGGTTTGGACGAATGGCGAAAATCCGTTTGTGCAGGATAGCGGCTCGCTCATCATTATCGTTGCAACAGATGCCCCGTTGCTCCCTCACCAACTCAAGCGGCTCGCAAAGCGCGCATCCTTGGGCATGGCTCGCACTGGCGGACTCGGCGGCAACGGCAGCGGAGATATTTTTCTGGCGTTCTCGACCGCCAATCTGAATGCAGCTCGCGGCGACGAAAAAGGACTTGCCGCACTTCAATCCATCACCAACGATCATCTTGACCCGCTGTTGTTCTCAACTGCGTATGCTGCTGAAGAAGCCATCATCAACTCGATGGTTGCTGCGGAGGATATGGTTGGACACAAGGGCGTGAGCATCAAGGCGCTACCACATGCTGAGTTGCAAGATATTATGAGGAAGTACAACAGAACACAGGGATAAGATAATCACAATCTCCACAAGCCGTGCTTGTGGATTGAATTTACAACAGCGATTCCCTTGACAGCATACTCCTTTAGGTATATATTACTATATAGATATATACCTAAAGGAGTATATTGTGCCCCTTGCTCATGCAATTCTTGGTTTTCTCGATTATCAGCCCATGTCTGGCTATGATATAAAAAAAGCCGTTGATCAATCCGTTTCGCATTTCTGGTCTGCCACACAAAGCCATATTTACAAGGCTTTGGAGAACCTGGAAAAGGAAGAGATGGTTGAATCACTGGTCATTCAACAGGAAGGCAAACCCAATCGAAAGCAGTATCAAATCACGGATGCGGGGAGAGCCGAATTACGTCGCTGGGCGTCCACCCCCCTGCCCGTTGAAGGTCCGCGTGAGGCGTGGCTAATTCAGGTCTTCTTCGCGCACAATCTTACCAATACAGAAATTGCGAACCTGTTCGAAAAAAGAATTGAAGAACTGCGGGGATATCTTGCCCACTGCCAAGTTGCCCAAACAAACATCGAAGAAAGCTACAAGCAAGTGGGTGTGAAACGACTGCGCGACCTTTGGCAATTGACGCTTGATTACGGCATGAGTTATTACGAAAACGAAATTGCCTGGTTGGAAAAAACATTGCCGCGTGTTCGCAAGCTGCCAGTGCTGGAAATGCCAAAGAAACGCTAATAGAATTTTCCCGAAAAGAAAAACAAAATGAACAATCCTTCTCAAAAATCAAATCGCATGTGGTGGGTTTTGCTGGCAGGACCCATATTATTCCTGCTGGGAATTCTGGTGATGTCTGTTTATTATGGCATTGCCTTGCAAGGAAAAAATGTAGATGAAATTCCAAACCTGGTTGCCGCATCCACGCCATATCAATTGGTGGCAATTCAAATCCTGCTATTGATCATCGTCAGCCGCGCCCTGAAACGTGATGGGCTGACCTGGAAGGATATTGGCTGGAAAGTAGCAGAGGGTCAACAACTTTGGCGTGAATTGCTCATTGGCGCCATCCCCGGAGTTATCCTGGCTGTGCTTTACCTTTATATCCTAACTCCCATGCTGACCGCACTTCAAAAAATTTGGGATTACGTTCCTGCTGGTGATTTACTCATGACGCTGGGCGCATCACTTATCCCGTTTGCAATTGCAGATGTGTTGTTTGCACCATTCGTTGAGGAAAGCATTTATCGCGGCTATGGTCTGAGGCAGCTGCTCGGGAAATTCAGCCAGCCTATTGCCGTTGTGCTTTCGATGTTTGTCTTCGGCATATTGCACTGGACAGGCGGATTCTGGTACATTCTGCTGACAGGCATCCTCGCAGGCGGTCTCTTTGCATGGCTGCGTCTCTCACGAAAAAATATCATTGCGCCGTTCTCAGCACACTTGGCATTGAATATCGTCGAGACGATTTTCATCATAACGACGATGAGAAACTGATTTGATAAACAAATAAAAAATGTTTACAACCAACAGCATCCCTTCCCGTAGATATCCATAGCGCAATTTTCAAGAGGAGAAACTCATGGCTAACATTCTCGAAGTACAAAATCTAGTCAAAAAATATGGTGACTTCACTGCCGTCAAAGGGGTTACGTTCGATATCAAGGAAGGCGAAATCTTCAGTCTGCTCGGACCCAACGGTGCGGGCAAAACTACAACCATTTCGATGCTCTCCACTTTATACACGCCCACTTCAGGTGACGCCACCATCGGTGGGCACTCCATCTCCAAAGACCCCATGGCGGTCAAACAAGTGATCGGTGTTGTGCCACAGGATCTCGCGTTGTATGAAGATCTCACCGCAAAAGAGAACCTGCTCTTCTGGGGGCAGATGTATGGCTTAAGTGGCAAATCCCTCAACAGCCGTGTGGACGAAGTGTTGGAGCAGATCGGTTTGGTGGATAAAGCCAAGAACCGCGTCAAAACTTATTCGGGAGGCATGAAGCGCCGCGTCAACATCGGCGTGGGCTTGCTTCACAAGCCGCGTCTGCTTTTTATGGATGAACCCACCGTCGGCATCGATCCGCAATCACGCCGCGCCATTCTCGATACGGTCAAGGACCTCAACAAGCAGGGCATGACCGTGCTGTACACCACGCATTACATGGAAGAAGCTGAGGAATTATCCAATCGCGTGGGCATCATCGATCACGGCGAGCTCATCGCCATTGGCACACAAGCTGAACTCACAAAGCAAGTTGGGCAAACTGAAACGCTCATTCTACACATTGGCGAGAACGACGACTCAGAAGCGCTTGCAAAATCACTCGTCGGTGTGAAAGATATTCTCGAAGCCAATGCTTCTGACCATGCAGTTTCGGTCATCGCGCATGAAGCCGAAGATGTACTTGCCGCGGTTGTCACCAAGGCAAATGAGCGCGGCATCAAGATCCGCTCGATTGATATTCGCGAGCCGAATCTTGAAGCAGTATTTTTGCAGCTTACAGG
>CAZMQE010000051.1:2007-7123 GCA_964568115.1 uncultured Anaerolinea sp. | reverse complement strand
ATGAAAAAACTTTTCCTCATCGGCATCAAAGATCTCAAACTCATGTTCCGCGACCGTGCAGCGCTCACGTTCATGCTCCTCGCGCCGTTCCTGCTGACGATCGCCATGGGATTTGTAACCGGTCGTTTTAGTGGCGGCTCCAGTGGGCTTTCGGATATCCCCGTTGTCATTGTCAATCTGGATAATGATCAACTTGGCAACGCATTGGTGGATGTATTCAACTCTCAAGAACTCGCTGACTTAATGGAACCAGCCGCTTCATCCAACCCCGAAGCGGCTCGTCAATTAATTAACGATGACAAAGCCTCAGCTGCGATCATCATCCCTAAAGGCTTCACCCAAAGTATCATCCCTGCCCAGGGATCAACATTCGATCAAAATTACGTTCAGCCTGAACCTGTGCAAATCGAAGTATATGCAAACCCAACCAGCCAAACGAGCGCAGGCATAGTCAAAGCCATCGTGGATGAATTCATCTCACGAGTCGAAGAAGGACGCACAAGCGGCATGACATCCCTTGCGGGGTTGATGCAAAGTGGCTTGGTAAATCCACAGAACATGGCAAGTGAAGCTCAGGCATCCTTTCAAAATGTAGATCAAGTCGAATCAACAGCGCTCAAACTCAAGACCAATAAAGAAGGCGCCGACGCCGTTGACCTTGATCTGCTCTCATATTTTGCACCTGGCATGGCATTGATGTTCCTCATGTACACTGTCTCCTACGGCGGACGATCCATCCTCGCTGAACGTGCCCAAGGGACATTGCCTCGTCTGATGATCTCACCAACCCAAACTTTCCAAGTATTGGGAGGCAAGGTGCTTGGTATCTTCTTCATGGGTGTTGCACAGGTTGGAATTTTGATACTCGCCTCCACCGTTTTCTTCCAAGTGAAATGGGGCGATGCGTTGGGTGTGGCAGTGCTAATTCTTGCAGCAGTCTTTGGCGCATCGGGCTGGGGTATGTTGATTACTGCATTTGCACGTACACCTGCGCAAGTTGCCAGCACTGGCTCAGCCGTGATGTTGATCTTCAGCATCATGGGCGGCAGTTTCATCAGCTTGAATAACTTCCCGCCCTTCATGCGAACCATCAGCAAAATCACACCCAACGCCTGGGGCTTGGATGGGTTCACGACTCTCGCACTTGGCGGCACACTGAAAAACTTAACTGAACCCATCACCGCCCTGCTCATTATGGGCACAATTCTGATTGGGATTGCGGTTGTGTTGTTCAATCGCAATGGATTGGTGCAGAAATGAAAAAAATATTTGCCATCGCATGGAAGGATGCCATCATCCGCTTCGCGAGTAAATCAGAATTCCTGTTCTTTATTATTTTGCCCATCGTTTTTACCTTCCTTGTGGCAGGTGGAACGCCATCGGGCAATGAAGACCCACGTATTGGATTGCTCGTGGTGGATGAAGCCCGCACTTCAGTCTCACAACAGATCATCACCGAACTTGAAAACTCAACAGCTATCCGCCCTGAAGTGTTAACACGCACAGAAGCGCAAAAACAATTTGATGATCGGCGGGCTGATGCCGTGTTTATCATCCCTGCAGGAATCGATATCGCCTCCCTGCAAAAAGGCTCAGCCGAAGTGGAGTTGCTTCAGCAGCCGAACAACCTCAACGCCACTGTTGCCGAGCGCGCCATCCTGACCGCGCTCCGCCGTGTGAGCAGTACGGTTTCAGCAGCGCAGAATGCGGTCAAACAGCGCGAGTTGATTCAGCCATTTACATCCAATGAAGAAAAGCAAACCTACTTTGAGAGTTCGCTTGCATTGGCACAATCAATCCAGAAAGATGCGCCTGAGCGTGTGACTGTCGCCGAAGGCAGTACGAAAGAAAATGAGATCGATTATGATCCGCGCACTAATTCTTCAGCAGGCCAGTTGATCACATGGGTGTTCATTCCGTTGTTCGGCATCTCGGCTTTGTTCGCGTTCGAACGCCAGCAAGGGACGTTGCGCCGCCTGCTCACTACGCCTGCGCACAAAGCCACCTTTTTGCTTGGAACGGTCTTTGGCCAAGTTGCAATGGCTTTGATTCAAATGTTCCTATTGGTCGGTTTTGGAATCCTTGCCATGAAGCTTAATTGGGGGCGTGAACCGCTGGCGATGTTTGTTCTGTTATTTGCGGCTGCACTTGCAGCAGCAGCATTCGGTACAACGTTGGGAACGTTTATCAAAAGCGAAGGTCAAGCCAGCGGGTTGAGCATCATGTTTGGCATGGTTTTCGCCATGATGGGTGGATGTATGTATCCACTGGAGTTATTCCCGCCTGCAATTCAAAATGCAGTGAAAATACTTCCCACCACTTGGGCAATGCAGGGCATGTTGGACCTGGGTCTGCGTGGCGGCGGATTGGTCGATATCCTGCCTGAAGCGGGTGTTCTGCTTGGGTTTGCAGTGATCTTCTTCAGCGTGGGTGTCTGGCGGTTTCGATTCGAGTGAATCAGAAGTAAAAAAGCAAAAGGCGGAAGGCAGTGTATATCTGCCTTCCGCCTTTTGCTTTCCATGGTCTATTTATGGTTGCGCAGGTCGTAACACCGGTTGTGGCTTTTCGCGCGGATGGAAAAACTTATCGGGCAGCTTGATGGGTGTAAATGTTTTTTCGCTTCCCAGTTCTGCATATGGGACGTAATAGAGGCTTACGTCACTGCTGTCAAAACGTTGGAACACGAACATGATGTATTTTCCATCCGGGCTCCAGGTGGCATCTCGGTAACAGCAAACACCATCAATGGGGTTGATGAGCTTTTCCTGCTTGGTATCGCTATCATATACATAGAGATCGCCAAAGCCGTCATTCCGAACCGAATCGTTTAACAGGAAAAGATGGTCGCCGTCCCAATCGTAGCTCGTGATTTTTTTAGTCGTGTCTTCATTGTAAAAACCGAAATTCAAACCGGGGAATTTATCCACGCGGGTGGGACCAATATTGCGACAATTGGATATATCCACATTCAACAGGAAGATCTGATCGGTGCTGGTCAATTCAGTATCCAACACATGGGCGGCAAGTTGTTCCCCATCATCCGACCAGAGCACATCCCTGAAGGCGTACTGGTTGTAAAAACAACTGGCATCCATATCCAATAGATTAAATCTGGTAGTCGCTCCGCGAAACGCTTCAACATCAAACGGAACAATATTCAATGTTTTATAAATACTGACTGCAACGAGCTTCCCATCTGGTGATACTCGAAAACCTTCCAGCAACTCATCCAATTTAAAACAGGCGATTTCCTGTATCGCTTTGGTACTCCCATCCAACAGATATGCACAATTGCGGGATATATAAACAAGGCGGTTACCGGGAATCCACTGCAGGTTTGATTTTGGAAAATTATCCGTGCGGATCTGGATCAGGTTCGTACCATCTGGATTCATGAGATACAGCTGATTATCCGAAAGTAGGGCGATCTGATCTGCGCCGCCAGGGATGGGAATGGCAGTTGGCGCAAGCGTTTGTGTAGCTGTAGGTTCAGGCGTCAGAGTTGGGATGGCGGTGTCAGTGGGTTGAATGACGATCGGAGCAGCATCCAGGCTGGGGGTTGGGGTGGAGGCGGGCGAGAGAAAAGGCAATTGTCCGCCAAGCGCGAGCAGTCCCACAACCGAAGTTAAGATGAGGGCGATGGCGATGATCCAGCCGGTCATACGCCCGCGTGAGGAACCGAAGATACCGGGACGGTCCACAAGCGTTGTGGATGGATTGAGGAGGCGCGCTTCACCGAAGGCAACCAGATTCAAGGCGCGTGCCAGATCGAGGGCGGATTCATAACGATCAAATTTGTTTTTCGCCATGGCGGTCTTGATGATCGTATCCACCTCGGGCGGTAAATTCGGGTTGACTTCAAGGATCTCGGGAATGGGCTGTTCAAGATACGCACGGACACGTTCAATGGATGTGTTGGTGGAGAAGCGTTCAATGGAGCGGCCGGTTAACATTTGATAGATCACGACGCCCAAAGCGTACACATCACTGCGCGCATCCACGCGTTCATCATATGCCTGTTCGGGACTCATATAGCCCGGCGTGCCCACCACACGGCTTTCCGTATTGGCATCCATGGCGACTTCGGTCAATTTGGCAACGCCGAAATCTGAAATGTATGGGTTGGCGTTCAGGTCGAAAAGGATGTTATCGGGTTTGATATCGCGGTGGATGACGTTGCGTTTGTGGGCATGGTCGAGCGCCACCGTGATGCGTTCAATAATTCGCGCCGTATCCTGAAGCGATAGTTTCCCTTCCTGGATCAAAATGGAAAGCGAACCACCCGCCATATAACGCATCACAAAATAAGGCTGACCATCCTGCTCCCCCACATCATACACCGGCACAATGGCGGGATGTTCCAGCGAGGCGATGGTTTCCAGTTCTTTTTTGAAACGTTCGAGTGAATTTTCTTCCTTACCCACCGATTCGCGCGGCAACACTTTCACCGCCACATCCCGTTTAAAGCTTGGGTCAAAGGCAAGATAAACGGACGCCATCCCGCCGCGTCCGACCACTTCTTTGATTTCGTACCTGCCGATCTTTCTGGGAGCCATACACCTCAAGTATAACAAACCCCAAAGATGCCGCGCAAGCAATATGTGATTCAGAAGTATTGCTTTTCTCTGCTGATTTTCAAAAACTCGCGTGGATTAGCGCATAAAAGCTCTTTTTGGATAAAAAAGGCGCCGCTTCGCGCGACGCCTCATGTTGCTTCTGTTTCGAATTTACTTATCCTGGATCTCAGCCGCTCTGAACGTGTTCGCCATGAGCATCGCGATCGTCATCGGACCCACACCACCGGGAACCGGTGTAATGAAAGCCGCGACTTCCTTCGCTTCCTCAAAGTTGACATCGCCCACGAGTCTCTGAAGTGGCTTACCCGTCTTCTGGCTGATCATCTGCGTGCCATCGGGATTGAGCTTCGGAATACCGTTGATGCCCACATCAATGATCGCTGCGCCGGGTTTGATCCAATCGCCGCGCACCATTTCAGCGCGACCGATCGCCGCGATGATGATATCCGCCTGACGCAGAATCGCGGGAATATCTTTCGTGCGTGAGTGGACAACAGTCACTGTAGCATCTTCTTTTACCAGCAGCAAAGCCGCAGGCA
>CAZMQE010000051.1:0-1907 GCA_964568115.1 uncultured Anaerolinea sp. | reverse complement strand
GAGTGGACAACAGTCACTGTAGCATCTTCTTTTACCAGCAGCAAAGCCGCAGGCATACCGACGATATTCGAGCGACCCAACACTACCGCATTAGCGCCCTTGATCGTGACACCCGCTTCTTTGAGCAGGTAGATACAACCATACGGCGTGCAGGGCACGAACAACGGTTCACGTCCCTTTTGGGCAAGGCGACCGAGATTGATCGGCGAGAACCCATCCACATCTTTTTCGATGCTGATGAGTTGCAAGACGCGTTCTTCATCCAAATGCGAGGGCAACGGCAACTGTACCAGGATGCCGTTCACTTTCGGGTCGGCGTTTAATTCCTTGATAAGTTTTTCGAGGTCTTCCTGTGTGATATCGGCAGGGAGCGGATGGTGATAGGAGGTCATCCCCAAATCGGCGCAAGCTTTCTGCTTCATGCTGACGTACGTCGCTGAGTCGATCCGCTCGCCAACCAGCACGGTCGCCAACCCGGGTTGAGACTTGCCCTCCGCAATCCGCTTCGCTACTTTCTCTTTAACTCCATCACGCACTTTTTGTGCAATGGCAGTTCCATCAATTAACTGAGCAGTCATATGATTCTCCTTTTCAAGATTACTTCCATTTTACAACTCCGCCCACATTCCTAAAAGTGACACTCATCCCATCTTCGAGATTACGCCCTTCAATTTATCGCCGGAACTTTCCTGCAACAACACCTCATCCAACTCATTCCAGCGCGGCGAGGGCGCAAAGGCTTGCGCGCGCAGATAATTCTCCGTCAGCCCTTCCATTTGCCAGCCCCATTCCCCCATCTCTGAGGTGGATTCCCACAAAACGGACATCTTCCGCCCGACAAATTTTTCGCGATAGGACTTCGCCGACTCTGCCAGCGCCTCGGTCAGGATATGATTCCGCTGCTTTCTAAGCTCGGGCTTGACCTGCCCCTTCATCCTTGCTGCCCCTGTGCCGGGACGCGGCGAATACGTGAAGACATGTCCATCGGCAAAGTTGATCTCATTCACAAACTCAAGGGTTTGTGTGAATTCTTCTTCCGTCTCGCCAGGGAAGCCTGCGATGATATCTGTGGTGATCGCAACATCGGGCATCACATCGCGTGCGGCTTTTACCAACCCACGGAATGAATCAGGCGTGGTCTTGCGCGCCATCCGCTTCAGCGTGGATTCGCATCCAGATTGCAAAGGCAGATGCAAGTGCGGCATGAGGCGTTTGTCGTCCCAGAGAGAAAAGAAATCGGTGGATAAGTCCCAAGGTTCGAGGGAGGAGAGCCGCAGACGCGGCGTGTCTGTTTCGCGGAGGATCGCTTGGATGAGTTCGCTCAAATGCGAACCAAAATCATAGCCCCACGAACCGAGATGCACACCCGTGAGCACGATCTCTTTTGTGCCGCCATCCAGCGCGGACTGAATATCAAGAAGCACATCGGCAATGTGACGGCTGCGACCTTCACCACGCGCAACGGTAGTGATGCAAAACGTGCATTGATTATCACAACCATCCTGCACTTTGATGAAGGCGCGCGTGCGACGATGCAGACCGGGGAGGGGAACACGACTCAAAGGTTCGAGATCGAAATGCGGAATATCGAATGCAGAATGCGGAATGTTTAAAGTTTGTGCGACGAGATTATCTTTTTGGCTGTTAGGCACAACGCGCAAAACATTTGGAAGTTTTTCTGTCTCGTTGGGTTGTAGTGTTGACCAGCAACCGGTGGCGACAATTTCATTCACCCCCGCCCGCGCGATCTGCCGGATCTTACTGCGCGAAACGGACGCGGCATCGTTCGTGACCGCACAGGTGTTGACGACTGCCATATCAGCATGGTCGGCGGTTGCGACGATCTCGTGCCCAGCCGCGCGGAATTGTCGCGCCATCGTTTCGATTTCGCTTTGATTGAGTCTACA
>CAZMQE010000050.1:0-16193 GCA_964568115.1 uncultured Anaerolinea sp. | reverse complement strand
GCGGTGGGAGTTTCAGGTGTGATCTGACTCACTTTGATATCACAGCCCGCACAAAACAAAGTAAGGCTGAAGATCAAAAACAAAAAACTCCGCGCCTTTGCGTCTCTGTGGTTAAAAAGTTTTCGCAAGCGATCTGGCAAATCCATATTTTTCACACAGGAATTGTAATCGAAAAGAATTTCCCGGAACCTGATGGAAGATTAGCGCGAATTAGCGTGGATTAGCGGAAAACCCCACTGGCTACAAAACAAAAACCGCCTTGCGGCGGTGATTGTGCGCTGGCGCCCCCGCGCAGACTCGAACTGCGCTCTTCGGCTCCGGAGGCCGACACTCTGTCCACTGAGCTACGGGGGCAATGCGACGGAATTTTATCACAAGTGCATTCTGTCATTGCGAGGGCGGTGTTCTTCCGCCCGTGGCAATCTGCGACTCGAAAGGAGATTGCCACGCTCGCTATCGCTCGCTCGCAATGACGAATATGTTTTATGCCTTTGCCAGCGGCGCAAGCTGCACCAGCTCCGAGCGTAATTTTTCGATGATCTGGGTATTGCCCTTTTCATCGCCAAACTTGGCAAGTTGTTCCTTCTTGTGGGCGAGTTCCCCTAATACTTGATAAAACCGCGCAGTAGAACGGAGGGTGCCTGAAGTGAGTGCAGCCAAATGCACATTCGTTTGAAAGAAGGATACGGCGCTGTTGTATTGCCTTTGTGAGATCGCTCCGCTGGTCACTTCTTCAACCAACTGTTTTTTGAGAATATTGCGTTCGCGCGAAATGATCCAAATGATAAAGCCGATCATGAAAGCATACCCAACATAGTCGGCGAAGATACCCAGGAAGAAACCGCCCGCGCCGCCAATGACGCTGCTGAACGTATTATGAAAAGCGTGTAACATCACGGCTACGCTATAGCCTGCGGGCACAGCGATGATCTTCACCAGCATATTCCGGCTGGTGCGGGCGACCGCCAGCCCAATGCCCGTGAACGCTGTGAAGAAAGGATGCATCCATCCCACCAGGAGCACGCGGATGAAAACCAAAGTCCAAAAGCCTTCCCAGCCGCTGCCTTGATATCCATTGCGATAAATGTATAAAACATTTTCGATCGCCGCAAAACCCATCGCCGCAATCGCGCCATACACAATTCCATCCAGGATCGAATCAAATTCCTTGTGGAAGAGGAAGAAGACGATCAATACGGCGAGGCCCTTTAACGCTTCCTCGATGATCGGCGCAACAATGGACGTGGTGCCAAATTCTGCGGCGTTCTCCGAGCCTGTGAAGGCATAAATTCCCATGCCGAATGCCGTGTTAAGAATGAACGCCCCGCCGCCTGCGATGACCACGCCCCAAATAAATGTCGCACCGAGTAAAAGCTTTGGCTCTTTCTCGTAACGATCCAGCCAGTTCACGAACGCCGCGAAAATAAACATCGGCACAAATCCAAAGAAAAATGCTCCAGCTAATGCCATGATGACGCCTCCAAATTAAGTTTGAAATATTAAACGGGTTCTTTCGATGCGCGTATCTTCGAACGCAATGCCTAACATGTCCAACACTTCTTCGGGTCTGCCCGTTGCGCCCTCACGCGCGGCTAACTTCATCAGGATTTTACCATCGAGTAAATCTAAAGTTTCGATCAGCGGACGTAGATCATATTCCTTCTCCCGCCGTATGCGGACAATGGATTCCGCCGCCAATACGGATTCGATCTTCCGCTTCACTTCCGACCCGAAGTCTGCTTCTGCCAAACTGACCTCATACTCCGCTGAGACCACTTGGGTTTGCAGCGTAGGTGCGCGTTCATCAACACTTTCCACGCTCGTCACCTGGATGCCGGTTGGTAAAGTCCCTTGCAGCTTCTCGACCAAACCATCCAGTTGGATGTCGTGCTCAAGACGCATATCCAACACTTCACAGCGCGAAGAGAAACCGAGCGGCAATGCCGCGGCGATGTTCATCTTCGGCTGCGGATGAAAGCCTTGTGAATATGCCAGGGGCAATTCCGCCCGGCGCGCGGCGCGTTCCCATAATTTATGCAGGTCAAGATGACCGGTGTAGCGCAAAGCGCCCAGTTTTTGAAAAGTGATTCGGATTCGCATTTTGCTTAGGGTTTCTTTGAATTGACCGCATTGGTTTTCAACCAGGCTCGAATATCCTTGATATGATCGCGGTAATGTTTGAAGGTGTGGTTCGCTATTCTTTCGTTGAGATTGTGCTTGGTGATCGTCTCTTGTGGCATTTGTTCGAGCGCCGAAATGATGGACGCAAAGGCTTGTAATTCCTGCGTCACCACATCATCGAGAGATACATTCTTATATTTTTCAACGACCCATTCATTCGGTCCGTCGTCATCCAGCAGGGCGGAGCCAAAGTCTGGATAACCAAATGCGTCAACAAAGGCATCCAAGGCTGTTTGTGTTTTACAGGGCACATAAACCTCATGGTTCAGGATCTCGTGCATACGATCTGCCATGTACTGCTCATAAGACAAAATATGCGCGAGAACATCCTTGATCGACCACTTGCCCGAAACGCCCTTCAAGGTCATACGGCGCGTATAGCCCACGCGATTTAACAACAACTCAAACCGATCGCGCTCCTGTAATAATTTTTCGACGAATGCTTTTTTCAACATGATGATCTTGGCTAAATAAGTTTTCGATAGATATGATATTGCTGAACCGTTTTCATTCCAACGCTCTCGTATAAACGCGGCGCATTGGTCAGGCTCTTTGAATCCACGCTCAGTTTGATGTGCTGGATGCCGCGCCGGTAAAATTCGGCAAAGCTGTGTAAGAGCAATGCCTTGCCAATCCCGCGTTTGCGCCAGGCTTGTCTCACGCTCAAGTGATCCACCCAGCCAGTATTCGATTCTTTGACGAACACATTCAGCGCCACCCCGGCAATTTCATTCCCTTCGCAAGCCAGGAACCAAAGGCTTGGATCAAAAGTCTCTTTTTCCATGCCCATGCGCTTGACCCAGCCCTCGTAGCTTAGCGGATCGTGATAACCCTTGTCTTTTGAGGCTTCTTCGTCTGTCTGATAGGTCGCTTGTTCATCTTGACCTTTGGCGAACGGACGAACGGTGATGCCATTTGTCCATTGTGGGGAAGCGGGTGCTTCATGCAGTACCAGTTCCATGATCAGGAATGAGAGCTTGGAGCTATAGCCGTTGGCTGCGAATAATTCCAGCAGGGTCTTGTTTTTCGCGCTGATCCTCGCAAATAGATTGACAGACGCTTTCTTACGGTTTACAGCCTTGCTTTCAAGTATCGTTAGAAATTGAAAGGCGAGGTCAACGTTATTTCTTTCTGCCAGGTAAATGCTGGGTGAATCGTTATCAATTAATTCAGCATAGCCAGCCAGCTTGCCATCTGCAAAAGCGACGCAGGTGTCGCTTTCAAGGTTCAAACCCTGCCAGGCTTTCTGCAATGTCTCCAGTGTTAACAGGGCATCACCATAGTCAGCCGTATTTTGCCGGGTAATAATTTCGTGCACGGCTTCGATATCGCTGATTCTTGCAGGGCGTACAGAGTATTTTTTCATTGAACGGCTTAAGGTCAATCCCCAACCATTGGAACTTTTATACTTGACTCAGATAATTGATTACTGCCAGCCGGGCTTTTTACGTCCGGGCACTTCCATACATCACCGGGATTGTCGCGGCGCATGTTGGCAAAGGTGGGCAAAATGCCGCAGGCAAAACAGTTCAGGCGGCAGTCCACGCGGATCTGACCTTCAAGCGATTGCCTGAAATCCTGGAATAGGAAGTTTTTACGGACAGCGGCGGTGATGTGCTCCCACGGAAAGACTTCGTCCGTGCGGCGCTGGCGGTGGGTGTAAAAGAGCGGGTCAAGTCCGTGCTCGGCAAAGGCGTTCATCCAGGTTTGGTATTTGCGTCCCTCAAACCAGGCATCGAACTTCGCGCCATTTTTCCAGGCGGTGTAAACGACCTCCGCAAGCCTGCGGTCACCGCGTGAGAGCCAGGCTTCGAGGAACGAATCTTCGGCTTCGGTCCAACTTAGTTTGATGTTTTTATCGCGCAGGAGTTCGCGCTTGAGCAAAGATTGCTTGGCTCTGATCTGCTCGGGCGTATCGCAAGAAACCCATTGGAAGGGCGTCTGCGACTTCGGCACAAAGGTGCTCACGCCCGCGTTCAGCTTGATACGCATCCCGGCTACTTTACGTCCCTCGGCGAGCACGCGCTTGCACAGATCGGCAATGGCTTGCACGTCTTCCAGGGTTTCGCTGGGATGCCCGATCATAAAGTAGAGCTTGATTGTTGACCAGCCGCGGCGATAAATTTCACGAGTTGTGTTGATGATGTCTTCGTCGGAAATATATTTGTTGATGATGCGGCGCATGCGTTCGGTCGCGGCTTCGGGCGCGAGCGTGAAGCCGCCTGAGCGGTTGTCTTTGAGCTTTTCCATCAAGTCAATGGAAACCGATTCGATCCGCAAGGAAGGTAGTGATACTTTGAGATGTGTACCACCGAATTTTTCGCCAACCCTGGTGACCAATTCCAAGACATTGGAGTAATCGGATGATGAGAGCGACAATAGTGCCAGCTCTTCAAAGCCGGTATGCTTGATCGCCTCTTCTGCCGCCATCAGGACTTCATCCACGCTTCTTTCGCGGACGGGACGGGTGATCATCCCCGCGTGACAGAATCTACACCCGCGCGTGCAGCCCCGCATAATTTCGACCGAGACGCGGTTGTGGACGATATCAATGTTCGGGACGATGAACTTTGTCGGTGGGGGCGGCATCACAGCCACGAGACGTTTGGTGACGATCTTTGGGATATCTGCAATGGTGGGTTCGATATTCGCAACGGTGCCATCTTCTAAATAAGAGGTTTCGTAGAATTGTGGAACGTATACGCCCTGGATTTTTGCTAAAGCACGTAATAGCTCTTCGCGTTTGTAAGTGGGTTGGGATTTATATTGCTGTATCGCATTGATGATGTCGTGAATGACATCTTCGCCTTCGCCGATCACGAACGCGTCAATGAACGCGTGCATGGGCTCAGGGTTCATGGTGGAATGTCCGCCCGCAATGACGATGGGGTGGGACTCGTCACGTTCCAGGGAACGGACGGGAATCCCCGAAAGATCCAGCACATTGAGCGCGTTGGTATAGAGCGTCTCATAGGGCAGGGTAAAGGCAACGAGGTCGAAGCAGGCTAGGGGTTGTTTTGATTCGAGCGCGTACAGCGGAATCCCGGATTCGCGCATGAGCGCTTCCATATCGAACCAGGGTGAGTAGGCGCGTTCAGCCAGCGCGTCATCCCGTTGATTGACCTGGTCGTAGAGGATCTTGAGCCCAACGTTGGAAACGCCGATATCGTAAATATCGGGGAAAACAAAGGCAACCTTGGTTTGAACTTTGTCCCAATCTTTGAGGGTGCTATTGAGTTCGCCGCCGACATAGCGACCGGGTTTTTGTACCTTTAAGAGGATACGGTCGAGTCTGAGTTCGATTTGTTTTGGGGTAAGCATGGGGCGAATTATAACAAGGATTATCGTAATAAAATTGAAGTTGTGGTGTTTTGGGCGCAGTAGTAGATATGTCCGGTTTTCATACCTGTTAAGTGCTTTTGCATGGATAAATGGAGGCATGTGTTATAGAATTTTATAAATTCAAGAAGGAGAAGTTCAAATGAAAAAAGTAGTTATTCTTTTGCTCGCAGTAGTGTTAGTTGCCTGTAGCGCCCCAGCAGCGCCCACGGAGCAACCAGTTGCAGCCGTTGCTGAACCCTCAGCAACCCCCGTGGTTATTGTGCAGACTGTGGTCGTTGAAGCCACTCAGGCTCCCACCGAAGTTCCGCCTCCTACAGCGGTTCCCCCGACGGCAGCACCTGTGGTTGTGACCGTTGTCGTCCAACCTACCCAGGAACCCGCTCAGGCTCAGCCGACCCAGGCTCCTGCGGGCGATGCTCCGATCGCTTTGGATGAAGCGTTGGGGAAGGGCGTGTTCACCAACATGACCATGTCCAGCAATACACTGACCTTGCGCTGTGCGCCGCGTGATATTACCTTTAATATCACAACGCCGAATATTGATATTAAGGATGTGGTTTTCTACTACCGCATTGTGGACATCAAGCGTTTATACCCCAAGGAGTGGAAGGCTTATGGCAAGATGGATGCCAACGGCAACGGTAATTTCAGCCTCACTTTCAAGGGCGAGGACGTTGACCCAAATTGGCGTTTGGATGGTTCGTGGTTTGAGTTCCAGTTTGTTGGTTTGGCAAAATCTGGTAATGTAGTGGACCAATCGCAAAAAATAGAAGAATTGGTTAAGTACACTTTTGATTGTCCGTAACTTTGGATTGCAGTAACAAAAAATGGACAGGCTTCTGCCTGTCCATTTTTATTTAACAAGACTTACGCGAAATGATCTGTTTATCCGCTAATCCCCGCGAATTTTCAAGAGCTTAGCGTAGATTAGTGGAGATTAGCGGAACAATTTTTAATCGCGCTTTTGTATAAAACGTTTTGTTACGCCTTCTCCCAGTAAGAGAACGGCTTTGTCATGTCCACCTGCGATGGCGAGATCGAGGGCGGTTTTGCCATCATCGCTGGTGAGTAATTGATCAGCGCCTCCATAGAGCAGGGTGCGGATCATCTCGTCATCGCCGTTTTGGGCGGCGGTATGGAGCGGGGTGTAGCCATTGGGTTCGCGGATGTTGGGGTCGGCGCGGTGTTCGAGGAGCATCTTGGCGATCTTGCGGTGCCGGCCTGCTACAGCGGATTGGAGCGGTGCCGCGCCGATTGAGTTGCGGGAGTGTACATTGATTGGGGCGCCCGCTTTGACAAGATATTCAGCCGAATCGATGTGACCAAAGAAACACGCCAGGCTCAGAGGTTGAAAGCCATCTTCTGTATACGCACTGACTAGCATTGGGTCGCGTGCCAGCAGACGGATGATGTTGTTGATCTTGCCGGTGGCTGCAGCTTCAAAGATATTGATGGCGACGGTCTTATCGGCAAGGAACGAAGCGATCTCGGGTTTGTGATGATAGGCAGCGACCATGATCGGGCTGAGACCATTTTCCTTGGCATGAATCAGAACAGGGTCCAGCATGAGGCGACGTTCCACCTCATCCTTATCGCCCTGTTTGATCGCATCGAAAAATTCTGTGTTCATGGTTGCGGGGTGTGGAGCGAGATATTATCTCGCGCTACATAACAGGCTTTCCGTTTTTATAAAATGATTCGCCGTCGATCGTGATCTCGGCGTCGTTCATATCGCAGAGCATATCCCAGTGCAAGCCCGATTCGTTTTTGCTGCCGCTTTCGGGGTAGCCTGCGCCAACCGCAAAATGTACCGTGCCGCCGATCTTTTCATCGAAGAGCATGTTTTTTGTAAAGCGTTGGATGCCATAATTTGTGCCGATGCCCCATTCGCCAATGAAGCGTGAACCGGCATCAGTATTGAGGGCGGAGGTGAGTAGTTCTTGATTCTTGCTGGCTTTTTCCTTGACGACCTTGCCGTTCTCAAACCACAGTTCGATATCGGTGATCTCCTGCCCGGCGAAGATGGCGGGGTACTTGTAGCGGATCCAGCCGTTGGCAGAATCTTCAACGGGACCTGTGAAGATCTCGCCATCAGGGAAGTTGACCTTGCCGGAACATTCAATGAATGAACGTTCTTTGATCGAGAAGCTGAGATCTACATTTGAGCCTTTGAGCACAGCTCTGTCATGCCCCTTCAGCCAGCGGATCAATTTTTGTTGCTTGAGACCCTCGGCTTTCCAAAGCGAAACCGGATCATCGTCATTGAGCAAGCCTGCGCCGTAGACAAATTCTTGATAATCTGCGAGCGACATATCGGCTTCCTGCGCCATGGCGTTGTTGGGGTAGACCGTGATAACCCAATGATAAGCGCCGGCCGCCGTGCGCTGCATGGATGTTTTCATGAGGGATGAATTAGCCTTGCGCGCGCGTGCCATACGCTGGGGATCTGCGCCGCTGAGTTTGCGGGTGTTGTAATCTGCTCCGAGGTTAATACTGGCATCGAAATTTTCCAAAGCCATTTTGACAACCGGCGAGACGTAGTCTAGCTGGTCATCATTGGCGTGTTTGAAAAATATCTCTGGGGTGCCGGGGACCTCGTTCATGATGAACGGGTAGGCTCCCGCCTTGATCGCTTCTTCATATACAGCGAGCGTAAGCTCCTCAGCGATCGGACTGGTGCGAATGAGTACCTGTTGTTTGGGTTGCAGCTGGACGGAATAATGCACGAGCACTTTCGCAAGTTTGGTCACACGCGGATCAGACATTTCGACTCCTATACAAACAAGGGTTCGTACTGTTTTGCAGATTGTATCATCTCTTCGCGCTGGGCTTCGTTCATGGGTGTGAAGTTTTTGCAGGCTTCCAGCACCAAGGGCAAAATGCGCGTGTCACCGGCGGTGCAAAGCCCGGTCACTTCGTAAGAAAGCCCGAAATTGATGGCGCGTTGGATCTCAGCCAGTTTGTCGAAAGGCTCATACCAGGTATTGGCGGTGTGCGGTCTTTCGCCCCACGGCGCCTTTGTGATCGTTTTGATGATCATCGTACCCACATCCTTGGCTTTGCAAGTGGCGATGAGTTCTTCGGCAGATTTGCGAAATTCTGGAATTGCGAACTGGACAAAATTCAACGGGAACAGGACTGAATCAAAATCGAAACGCCTTAACGCTTCGAGATAGATCTGCGGAGCATTCACCCCGTGGCCTGTAATGCCAATATAGTTAATGAGTCCACGCTGACGGGCTTCCACGAACGCTTCCAATGCGCCGCCTTTCATCGTGATGGCATCCAGTTCTTCCATGGTGGTGATGGCGTGACATTGATACAGGTCGAAGGTTTCGGTTTGCAATAACTTGAGCGAACGCTGCATCTCGTCCCATGCGCCTTGCTTTGTCCGTTCCATGGTTTTGCAGCCGAGGAAGAAGCGCCCGCGTTCGCGCGGCATCCACGGACCGACACGCTGTTCAGCCTGTCCATAGGATGGGGCAACATCAATGTGATTTATGCCCGCTTCGATAACTTGCTCCATGACTTTATCGGCATCCGCTTGTGAGATCTCCCAAAATGCCGCCGCGCCAAAGATGGCGATCGTGCTCATGTGACCTGTGCGTCCAAAACGTCTAGTTTCCATTTTGCCTCCGATTAATCGTCTTCTGGTTTTTGTTCCCCGAATACTCTTTCGACTGCCCGTTCAATCTCTTGCTCTGTATGTTTCTCGCATGCCACCAGCGGACGGGCTGAATCTTTCACGGCTTTGCCGCCTGCGCTCATGACCTTACTGCCCAAATATTTCCCCGCCGGGTCATAGATGACATACATTTGATAAAGCTTCCCGCATACGATACATCCGTGCATTTCACCCATGGCTTTGTTTTCTGTCATTTTATTCTCCGATGATCTTTACCAACACACGTTTTCGTCTGCGTCCATCGAATTCTCCGTAAAAGATCTGCTCCCACGGACCGAAATCGAGTTTGCCATCTGTGATAGCTACCACCACTTCGCGTCCCATTACTTGACGTTTCATGTGGGCGTCAGCATTATCCTCGCCGGTGTCATTATGGCGGTATTGACTGACCGGCTCATGGGGTGCAAGTTTTTCGAGCCACTTATCGTAATCATGATGCAAACCCGATTCGTCGTCGTTGATGAACACAGAGGCGGTTATATGCATGGCGTTCACCAAAATAAGCCCGTCTTTAATGCCGCTTTCGCGAATGGCGATTTCCACTTCAGGAGTGATGTTAATAAATCCGCGCCGGGCAGGGATGTTGAACCAGAGTTCTTTGCGATAAGATTTCATGCTTGTACTTATACCTCAATTGAACTTGGGAAATACTCCGCCGACCTTTTTCATATAATCCCGGTATTGATCACCGAAAGTATCGATCATCAGTTTCTCTTCAGCGCGTACGCGCAGAACATAGAACAGGATGAACACGAACAGATCCAGCCAGCCTGCCAGCCAGTTTTGCAGCAATAGTGGTTGTGCGATGACCCAGAGCCATTGTGAAGCATACATGGGGTGACGGATATAGCCGTAAATACCGTGGGTGATCAATTCGTGTTTTTCGCGGATCTCAAGTGACGGCGACCAGTTGGTCTTTAAGTCCGCGTGGGCGCGCCAGAAAACAATCAGTGCCAGAATGATGAGTACCACGCCTAACCAGCCTGCCCAAGTAGGTAAGCTGTAGTTCGCGAAATCCAGCCAGTTCGATGCAGAATAAATGAGCGGAACAATGAACATACCTGTCAATAACAGAATCAGCAGGTTCTTTTCCTGTGATGACACTCTTTGTTCCGTCATCTTTTCTTTTTTACGCTCCTTGTTGATGGGCGCACGTACGACCATCTCTACTACCAGGGCTGACCAATAACTGATCTCAAATATATTCATAATCTTCCTTTACAACCATTCTTTATCTTAGGAAACTTCCCGCGCTGGCAAAGATCTTTTTCAAGAAGGTGCCATCCACAACCTCATCAACATATACGCCGTTGCGTCCGCGCGAAGAATGGATCATCTTCCAGCCGCCGAGGCTAATACCTACATGGGTGATATTGCGTTTGCTGTCGTCTTCGGCAAAGAAGAATAGGTCACCGATTTCGTAAGGCGGCTCAACGGGTTTGGCGGCGTTGCATTGCAGATCTGCATCGCGTGGAATCTCGATGCCGATCCAGCGATGCAATAGGCGTGCCAAGCCGGAACAGTCAATACCGTTGCCGCTTGTGCCGCCCCATAGATAAGGGATGCCGGTCATGCGTTGGGAGTCTTGAACAATTGCGGCACGTTTTTCTGCGAGCGATGCAGGCAAGTCACTTAACGCGCGCAGATGGTTCGATTGAATCCAGCCGGGTTTATTGGCTTGCACACGTGACCAGTCAGCATTTGTCTCTTCAACCACCACACCGGTTCCGCTCATGAGGCGGGTGACTACAGCGCTGGCTTCATTGGGTTCCGCGCGGAGTTCTATTGCGGGCGCGAGCACCAGATGACTTGCCGCTGGCGCAGAACCTTCACCGAGATAAGGGCGATATGCCCAGCCTAGATATCCGTCTGCTTGGCGGGTAAAGACCCAATTGCCATGTTCATCCAGCACTTCCAGTTCGGTGTTGAAATACAACTCACTTGAAAGCGGCATGCCGAATGTGGGTTTTTCGTACAAGCCTGTGTGATTGGTTGTGACGTGGACGCGTTCATGAGTCTCAGCGTTGAGAATGCGGATCGAAGCCGTATCCAGATGATGGGTGGGGAAGAGGCGGTGCAAGTCATCCACTTGCGCTTGGTTGAGCACACGTCCGCTCAGGGTGAGCGAACTGTTCTTTAATTCATGGATCTCAATTTCGAACACAGAAGTACGATTGTCATTTTGTTTTGCTAGTTCATCGAGGGTGGATTGGATGTCTGTCATATTTTGATTCTACACGATTTATGTTAGGATTGGCATATGCCAACTATTGAAATCAATGGCGCTAAAATTCACGAGAATATTTTTGGAGACGATCCTTCGACTTCGCTCAGGACGGGTCGGACGCCCATTATGCTGATTCGTGATTCGACGATCGATAGCCACCCTGATTATGATTCTCGAAAGCCCGGAGCGTAGGCAATCGAGATCACCGAGGAATTTTGAAGTATGAAACTACACTGGGAACCCATTACACTCGATCTTAAAACTACGTTTCGGGTCGCGCATGGCGCAAGCGATCAGCGCCATAATGTGCTGGTGTATCTCGATGACGGAGTGGGGGAGGCGGCGGCTGTCCCTTATTATGGCGAAACGCAAGCTGGAATTATTGAATATCTAAAATCGGTGCCCGATCTGGGTGACGACATCTTTGATATGGATGCCGTCCTTGCCAAGCGACCTGCAGGTTCACGCGCGGCACGTTCGGCAATTGACGAAGCTCTGCACGATCTCTGGGGTAAAAAACTGGGTCAGCCTTTGTACAAGCTGTTTGGGTTGAATCCAAATAACCTGCCATTGACTTCGTTCACGATTGGCATGGCTGAGCCTGAGGTGATGGCAGAGCAGGCAAAGGCTTCGGGTCATCCCGTTTTGAAGATCAAGTTGGGGAGCGAAAAAGACGAAGCGATCGTCAAAGCGATTCGTTCAGTGACCAGTGCTAAATTAAGAGTCGATGCGAATGCAGGCTGGAGTCGTGAGCAGGCGTTAGAGATCATCCCGCGTTTGGGAGAATATGACCTGGAGTTTATCGAACAGCCGCTTGCAGTAGAAGATGTAGACGGTTATTTCTGGTTGAAGGAACGTCTGCGCGCACAGAGAGTTGCTATCCCTATTTTTGCCGACGAAACAGCGAAGAACTCGCATGATGTGGCGAAATTGGTTGGAGCGATCGACGGTGTCGTAGTGAAAACGATGAAGAGTGAAGGGATTCGCGAGTCGTTGCGCATGATCCATACCGCGCGGGCACATGATATGCAGATCATGTTGAGTTGCATGGTCGAGTCGTCGGTGGGTGTGACTGCTGCGGCGCACCTGGCTCCGCTGTGTGATTATGCTGATCTGGATGGTCCGTTGTTGATCAAGAACGATCCCTATCGCGGCTTGACCTATGAAGGGGCAAAGATGACTTTGCCAGACCGGATGGGGATTGGGGTAGTGAAAGGATAAAGTTTGTTAAGCAGTAACATTTCCTAATTTTGCCTGTCTTGTAATCGTTGTTCATTTTGAAATGAGCATGCAATGTTTCCAACCTAGGCAGGGCAGTGTGTTTTAAGTGTTGAATCTTTTTGATGTTTGAATTCATTAAAAAGGCGAGGCTGTAAGATCGTTTATTGAGACGTTTTCTCTTTTCATAATCCGAAATTTATTATTAAGAATGGGACTACATGAGATCTGAATATGGCTCCCCCCGAACTCAAGGGAAAAATTTGAATAATGCTGTAGATGTCTACCAACGGGATGACAGCCTGGATAAAATTCAGGGCAAATACTCTCCGCTATTTATATTGCTGATTACGATCATTGGGATTGCCATGGCTGAAACTATTGCCATGATCGTAGTGTATTTCGAAAGACATTTGCCCTACTATCAGCAGGTTGCCATCGATGCCGCTGTTATGACGGTGATCATTTTTCCCATACTGTATTTTCTGTCATTCCGTCCCATTCTTTTGCATATTCAACAAAGACGTCAAGTTGAGCTAATTCTTAAATCTCGTTTGAGAATTATTCAATTTGCCGGTGCGCATACGCTGGATGAGATGTTACATTTCGCCCTCGATGAACTTGAGTTTTTAACTGAAAGCCAGGCGGGGTATTTTCATTTTATTGAAGCAGATCAAAAAAGAATCAAGCTTCAAACATGGTCTACGAATACGGTGCAAAATATATGCCGGGTGAATGGAGTTGAAGCTCATTATGCGGTGGACGAAGCTGGTGTTTGGGCGGATTGTGTCCGTCAGCGCAAAGTGGTTGTACATAATGATTACGAGTCTTTGCCAGATCGCAAAGGGCTGCCCGAAGGTCATGCTCAAATCGTGCGTGAGATGGCTGTTCCGGTCCTGCGAGATGAGAAGATCGTGGCAGTGCTGGGTGTAGGGAATAAGCTTAAGAACTACACCACAGGTGATGTTGAATTGGTCTCCACGCTGGCTGATTTTATTTGGGACATCATCAAACAAAAGCAAGCTGGAGATGCATTGCGCGCCAGTGAGGAGAAATTTAGAACCCTGGTGGATTGGACGTATGATTGGGAAAATTGGATAGATCCGCAGGGAAATATTATTTACACATCGCCTTCCTGTGAACGGATCACAGGTTATGGACCAGATGATTTCATTCATGACCCTGAGCTTTTGATTCAGATCGTTCATCCAGATGACCGTGATTTTTATAGCGAGCATCATCAAATCGTGCATGATGAAACTGCAGGTGTAAATAGAGCGGAGTATCGTATTATCGGGCGAACGGGAAATGTACGTTGGGTGGAACATGTCTGCCGTCCACTTTTTGGGACGGACAATCGTTACTTGGGACGGCGTATCAGTAACCGTGATATTACAGAACGGAAGCAAGCTGAAAGGGAAATCAGGGAGCACAATCAAAAAGAGAAGATGCTAACCCAAACTATTCATACCATGCAATTGGATATTGCGCGCGACCTGCATGATACAGTTGGTCAAAATATCAGCTTTTTGCGCATGAAGCTCGATTATTTAGCCTGGAAAAAGACGCTTAAGCGGGCAGATCTGCAAACCGAGATCCAGAGCATGATCAAAGCCGCCAACGAATCGTATGATTTGATCCGCGGTATGCTGGCTGTACTCCAATCTGGGGATGATTCCACTGATCTGTTCCGGTTGTTTTCCCGTTATGCGGAACAGATCGAAGAGCGATCAACATTTAAGGCGATATTTTCAGTTCAAGGAGATACAAGATCGTTCTCCGCGAAAAGAATGCGTCAATTGTTTTATATCTTCCGCGAAGCTTTGAGTAATATAGAAAAGCATGCTGCTGCCACATTAGTAACGACAAAGATCATTTGGAACGACGACCACCTGGTTTTTACCGTTTCAGACGATGGAAAAGGGTTTGATATTTCAAATGTGCAATACAGCAGTCATTTTGGATTAAAATTTATGCGCGATCGGGTTGAAATGCTGAATGGTTACATGGAGATCCATTCAAAAATTGGAACTGGTACAAATATTATTATACAAGTGCCTTATGAGTAAATCTGAAAAATCACTTATTAGATTAATTGTCGTGGACGATCATGTCCTCTTTCGTGAAGGTTTGATGGCGGTGATTCGCTCTGAGCCCGACTTTCAAATCGTGGGGCAGGCGGGTACTGTCAGCGAGGCAATTGAAATCGTGCAAGCCCTTAAGCCAGATATGGTCTTGATGGACTTTAGTATGCCAGATGGAACCGGCGCCGAAGCCACTCAGGCGATCTTGAAAGAGTATGTTGATTGCAAAATTGTTTTCCTGACGATGTCTGAAGATGACGACGATCTTTTTGCAGCGATCCGCAGCGGTGCCAAAGGCTATCTTTTGAAAAACATGCACCCCTCGAAATTGATAGCTGCCCTGCGCGCCGTCCACCAAGGGGAAAGCGCACTATCCCGAACCATGACCATGCGGGTGATGGAAGAACTATCGCGCACCCAAAAGACTGAATATCCTGTGGATGTTACGCTCACACACAGGGAAATTGACGTATTACGGGCAATAGCTGATGGGTTGTCCAACCAGGATATCGCCAAAAACCTTTTTATTACCGAAAACACGGTCAAGTATCATGTGCATTCCATTCTGGAAAAACTGAAATTAACAGGCCGTAAAGAGGCTGCTGTATTTGCGCGTAAACATGGGTTGATCAAATAAAGGGTTAACCCTCGGTCAATTTTCACCTACTCAAAAGACCATCCTAAGGATGGTCTTTTTTCAATCCCCGTAGATGGATTGAGATAGATGGTTTTTCTTGTGTATTTCCATAAAATGATATGTATCTGATAAGGAAAAGGCAAACTTGTATGAATCTTAGTGAGTTGGTCGGTCCGGCGGAAAATCTAAATCCCAGCCTAACCAGAAAAGCGATTTTGTGGGGGCAGGAGAGTCTGTTGGCTGATTCGGTTGAGCACTTTCTGAAAACTGGAGCAGCCTGGGATGTAGTTAAGATTTCCAGTGAATGCGGCATTGACCATTTAATCCAACAGGTGCGGTCTATAAAACCAGCAACCATCATTCTTTGCCAGGAAACAGATACCAGCGATAAGGATGTCCTCATTCGACTGGATCAGGCTCAACTTTGTTTAAAAGTGGTTACGGTAAGTCTGGCGAGCAACCTTGTACAGGTTTACAGCAAACATAATGTCATCATGCACGATGTTTCTGATCTATTAGCTGTAGTTGAATAGATATCTTCCAAATCATAGCATCAAGGAGGCGCAGGCAATTAAATAAAAAACATTGTGATGTGTCAGCATTATTTGCTGGTTGAAATAATAAAAAGGAGATTAGTATGAAAATTCGTAAGTATCTAAATATCTTGATGTCGTTCGTGTTCATCACTTCGCTGGTTTTCGGAAGTGTTGTTCAGGTGCGCGCGCAAAGTCCAAGTGACGTTGTGGCAGCGCCGATAAGCCCCACCGACGAAACAAAAGTCCCGCATTACTTTGGACCCTATCCCAACTGGGCGAATAG